>JBDHSY010000031.1:0-13927 GCA_039808405.1 Xanthobacteraceae bacterium | reverse complement strand
TGCCCCAGGCTCGTCGAGGCCGTCGAGCAGACGGTTGAGTTCGTCCTCGGCAAAGCCCAGGAGGCTCAAGTCGAGGCCGTCCTCCTTCAACCGCTCGAGCTCGGCCGACAGCAGCTCATCGTCCCAGCCGGCATTGAGCGCGATCCGGTTGTCGGCAAGCCGGAACGCGCGCGCTTGGGCGTCGGTCAGATGGCCGAGCCGGATGACGGGCACCTGCTGCAGACCAAGCCGCTTGGCACCGAGAACGCGGCCGTGGCCGGCGATCAGGACGCCACGTTCGTCGACCAGGCAAGGCACGTTGAAGCCGAACTCCGCAATCGAGCCGGCGATCTGCGCCACCTGTTCGTCGGGATGCGTCCGCGCATTCGCCGCATACGGCAGCAGCCGCTCGATCGGCCAGCTCTCGACCAGTAGCGCCTCAGTCGTCGGCCGGGATTGCGACCCCGCGCTGGTGCGCGACCGCTTCGAAGGTTTGGCCTTCGCCATCGAGTTTCACTGGCTGGTCAGGAAAGAGCTTGCGCCACCGGCGGAGCGCGACGTCGACGTATTCGGGCGCAATCTCAATCGCCCTCATGCGCCGGCCGGTGCGCAGATTGGCCTCGCGCGACAGCGCCGCGCCCAACAGTTCGTCGGAATGCTGCGACCCTTTCATCAGGGCCTGCGCCTCGCCGGCGCCGACCATCGCGACCGCGAGACGGGACGCGGCGACCGGATCGTCCTCGGCCTCGACGCAGGTCACGCCGTCCAGGCTAGCATCGAGACTGTCGGCACAGGCCCGGATGCGCCGGCGCGGGCCGACCAGCACCGGCTCGATGATCTTGTCGTCCCGCGCCGCCAACGCCGCCGACAGCGCCTCGACGGAACAGGGATAGGCGACCGCAACGCGCAGCGGCCCCCTGCGGCGCGCGGCGTCTTCGAGCGCATCGAGTTTTGGAAACAAGCGCAATGCCTGGTCCATCAGTTCGCTTCGCTATCGTGACGGATCGTCTCGCTCATCGAGTCCGCGGCCTCCTTCAGGATCGGCAGCTTCGTCAGCATGTCTTCAAGCGACAGGCGCGCCACCGGCGCCTGAATGGCGAGCGCCGCCACGCAGGCGCGCGACCGCCCGTTCGTCCGAAAAACCGGAACGGCCAGGCAGACCAGGCCGGGCAGATACTCCTCGCGGTCGAGCGCGTAGCCGTTGCTGCGAATGTCGGCGAGTTCGTTCATCAGCGCCGATTTGCCGACGATGGTGCTGTCGGTTTTCTTCTCGACCTTGATGCCGCACAGCGCGAGATCGCGCTTGGCCGGCTGCATCAGGGCGAGAAACAGCTTTCCGCTCGCCGAACAGTAGGCGGGCACGCGGGAGCCCGGCTGAAACGTGATGCGCAGCGGCCACTGCGATTCCACGCGGTCGAGATAGCGCACTTCCGCGCCGTCGAGGATCGTCAGGTTGCAGGTCTCTCCGACGTCGCGAACGACCTGCCGCAGGATCTCGTGGCGGATCGCGCCGCTCGGCTTGTTGGACAGGATCGAGAAGGCGAGCCGCGAGGCACGCGTCGCCACTTCATAGCGGCGCCCGTCGAGCGTGCGCTGAACGAGACCGGCTTCCTCGAGCACGCCAAGCCAGCGATGCACCGTGGGTTTTGGCACCTCCAGCGCGGTCGCAAGCTCCGCCAGGCCCATCGGATGCTGCGCCTCCGCCAGCCTCTCGAGCAGCACCAGCGGCTTCATATGACCGAGGGCCTCATTCATACTTCACTGAAATTCCATTTTATGAAACGATACATAATGTATTCTGAGATACAGATTGCAGACCGTCAAGCTCCATGTCATTCATGTGCGCAAGGGCTGCCGGCTCATGGCGTGCCGGACACGTTTCGAAAATGAGGTGAGCGCGATGAAGATGACGACCGAAGAAGCCTTCGTAAAAGTGCTGCAGATGCACGGCATCGAGCACGCCTTCGGCATCATAGGTTCGGCGTTCATGCCCATTTCCGACCTGTTTCCGCAGGCCGGCATCACCTTCTGGGACGTCGCCCACGAGACCAACGGCGGGTTGATCTGCGACGGCTACACGCGCTCGACCGGGAAGATGGCCATGGCCATCGCCCAGAACGGCCCCGGCATCACCGGGTTCGTGACGGCGGTGAAGACGGCCTACTGGAACCACACGCCGATGCTGGTGGTGACGCCGCAGGCGGCGAACAAGACCATCGGCCAGGGCGGCTTTCAGGAAGTCGAGCAGATGGCCCTGTTCCGCGACATGGTGTGCTACCAGGAGGAAGTGCGCGATCCCTCGCGCGTGGCGGAAACGCTCAACCGCGTGATCCTCAAGGCCAAGCGGCTGTCGGCGCCGGCGCAGCTCAACATTCCCCGCGACTTCTGGACCCAGGTCATCGACATCGAGCTGCCGGCGATCGTCGAGTTCGAGCGGCCGGCCGGCGGCGAGAACGCCATCGCGGAAGCGGCGAAGCTTTTGTCGGACGCAAAATTTCCCGTCATTCTGTCCGGCGCGGGCGTCGTCATCGGCAACGCCATCGCCGATTGCGTGGCGCTGGCGGAGCGGCTCGAGGCGCCGGTCTGCAACAACTACCAGCACAACGATTCCTTTCCCGGCAGCCATCCGCTCGCGGTCGGCCCGCTCGGCTACAACGGCTCGAAGGCGGCGATGGAGCTGGTCGCCAGGGCCGACGTGGTGCTGGCGCTCGGGACGCGCCTCAATCCGTTCTCGACGCTGCCGGGCTACGGCATCGACTACTGGCCGCGCAACGCAAAGATCATTCAGGTCGATATCAACGCCGACCGCATCGGCCTCACCAAGCCGGTGACGATCGGGATCTGCGGCGACGCAAAGCTGGTCGCGCAGGGAATTTTGTCGCGGCTCGCCGCATCCGCCGGCAATCGCGGACGCGACGAGCGAAAGGCGCTGATCCACCAGACGAAGTCGAAGTGGCTCCAGACCCTGTCGAGCATGGACCACGAGGACGACGATCCCGGCACCAGCTGGAACGAGGATGCGCGGGCGCGCGACAAGCACCTGATGTCGCCGCGTCAGGCATGGCGCGCGATCCAGGCCGGGCTGCCGGCCGAGGCGATCGTGTCCAGCGACATCGGCAACAACTGCGCGATCGGCAACGCCTATCCGTCGTTCGACGAAGGCCGCAAGTATCTTGCCCCCGGCCTGTTCGGCCCTTGCGGCTACGGCTTCCCCGCCATCATCGGCGCCAAGATCGGCAACCCCGACATTCCCTGCGTCGGCTTCGCGGGCGACGGTGCATTCGGCATCTCGATGAGCGAAATGAGCTCGATCGGCCGCGAGGAATGGCCGGGCATCACCATGGTGATCTTCCGCAACTACCAGTGGGGCGCGGAGAAGCGCAATTCCATTCTCTGGTACGACAACAATTTTGTCGGCACCGAGCTCAACCGCCACCTCAGTTATGCGCGGGTGGCCGAAGCGTGCGGCCTTCAGGGCATCGCCGTCAAAACGCCGGACGAGTTGACCAACGCGCTCAGGGCCTCCTGCGAGGCCCAGAAGAAGGGGACGACCACCTTCATCGAGGTTCTGCTCAATCAGGAGCTCGGAGAGCCGTTCCGCCGCGACGCGATGAAGAAGCCCGTCGTCGTGGCCGGCATCGATCGCGCCGACATGAAACCGCAGAAGGTGGCCTGACGCCGGCGGCGGCAGACATCTGCCGCCTGTCCGCCGCAATGAACGGAACGACAATATGACAATAGCGCACGTTCAGGATCGAACCGCCGCCACGCCCGAGATCATCGCCGGCCTGATGAGCCGGGCGCGGGCGGCCCAGAAACAGTTCGCGGATGCCGACCAGGAGCGCACCGACGAGGCGGTCCGGGCCGTCGCCTGGGCGATCTACAAGCCGGAGCACGCGCAGGCGCTGGCCGAACTGGCGGTGGCCGACACCGGCCTCGGCAACGTGCCCGACAAGATCGTCAAGAAGCAGCGCAAGACGTTCGGCACGCTGCGCGACCTGCTGCGCGCCCGCTCCGTCGGCGAAATCGAACGGGACGACAAGCGCGGCATCGTCAAGTTCGCCAAGCCGATCGGCGTCGTCGCCGCGGTGACGCCATCGACCAATCCCGGCGCCACGCCGGCCAACAAGGCGATGATGGCGATCAAGGGGCGCAACGCCATCATCATCGCCCCCTCGCCGCTGGGATACCGGACCACCGAGCTGGTGGTCGGCTACATGCGCAGCGCGCTGGCGCAGGTTGGCCTGCCCGAGGACCTGATCCAGATCCTGCCCGCGCCGGTGACGAAGGACACCACGCAGGCGCTGATGGAAGCCGCCGACCTCGTCGTCGTCACCGGCTCGCAGGACAACGTGCGCCGGGCCTATTCGAGCGGTACGCCGGCCATCGGCGTCGGCGCCGGCAACGTCCCCGTCATCATCGACGAGACGGCCAACCTCGATGCGGCCGCGCTGAAGATCTGCGCATCGAAGACCTTCGACAACGCCACGTCATGCTCGTCGGAAAACGCCGTCGTCATCGTCGACGAGGTCTACGACAAGGCCATCGACGCGCTGAAGCGCGCCGGCGGCTATCTCGCCGATGCCGGGCAGAAGGCGCTGATCGAGTCCAACCTGTGGAGGAACGGCAAGCTCAACCGTCACCTGATCGCACGCGACATGGCGGTGCTGGTGGACGCGTTCTCGCTCCCCGAGGAAGCCGGCGGGAAAAAGTTCATCCTCGTCGAGGAGACCGGGATCGGGCCGGAGCATCCGTTTTCCGGCGAAAAGCTGGCGCTCGTCCTGACGGTGTACCGCGCCCGCGATTTCGCGTCCGCCAAGGAAACCGCCCAGAAGATTCTCGAACATCAGGGCAACGGCCACTCGATCGGGCTGCATACCGCAAACATGGCGCGCGGCCACGAGCTCGCGGAGGAGCTGTCGGTGGTTCGCGTCCTCGTCAACTTCGCCCATACCTTCGGCAACGGCGGCGGCTTCGACAGCGGGCTGGAGTTCACGCTGACGATGGGATGCGGCTCCTGGCAGAAAAACAGCATCTCCGAAAACCTCAACCTGAAGCACTTTCTGAACGTCACGCACCTGGTGACGCCGATTGCCGAAGACAAGCCGAGCGAAGAAGCGCTGTTCGGGCCGCACTGGTCCCGCTACGGCAAGTGACCGCCGCCTGCCGGGACTGCGCGGACGCGTGACGGACACGACAGGCCGTCCGACAAAAAAAGCTCGGCGGTTCGCGCCGAGCTTTTTCTTTTGGCGTCCGATCCAACGTTGAATCAGACGCGCCGGTTGCCCGCTTGTATGAACACGCCCCTCGGGGCCGGGTCCAAGGCAGGCCTTTGGAGTGCGCTAGTAACCGACCCAGGGGCTATTGTAGTAATCGGACACCTGGCGGGCGCGAGCGCGATCTTCCCAATCCCAGGTGTCGCTGTACTTCGGGGCGCCCTCGAGCTGCTTCTCGGTGATGGCGACCCGGTAGCCGCCGAGCGAGGTGTCATAGGTCAATTGATCCCACGGCAGCGGGTAGTGATCGTTACCGATGCCAAGGAAGCCGCCGAAGCCAAGCACGGCATAGGCAACGCGCCCGTCCGTTTTCCCGAGCATGACGCGCTCGATCGAGCCGATCTTGGTGCCCTCGGCGCCATAGACAGCCGTTCCCTCCACCTTATCGCTGCCGATAAGGCCCGCAGTTTCTCGTGATTCTGTTGCCATAAAAGTCTCCCTGTTGTGATGAAGCCAACACAACAGGAAAACGAACGTTCCAGGCCGCGGCAGTTACGCGCGCTGTTGAAGCCAGTAGCCGATTGCCGCACCGATGGCGATGCCCACCGCAACCCCCATGCCGACGTTGTCGAACACAGTGAGGCCGAGCCCGGTTCCGATGGCGACGCCGACCGCGATTCCGATAGCCATCCGCCTCCTTAGACCGTTGCGGTGGCAAAACTATGCGGGCTCCGACCGGCGGCGCAGGTCGGAAACATTTGCGGCACCCGGCGTTGAACCGGGCGGTCCAGGTGTCAACCGGACGAAGCGGGGACGGTGAACGTGGCTGATTTTTTCGGTTTCTGGCCACGGCCAACGAACCGGCACGCGAGCACCTTCACCCGCTCCTGGACCGTGCAGTTTTCCTTGGAAGGCCCATTTCCTTGGAAGGCCCGCTTGTTCGAGCCGGCCGCGCCGGGATCGAGAGGTGCGCACCATGGGCGCTCGGCAATGGATCGTGATTGGCGCCATCGTGGTGGTCGTGCTCGCCATCGTGCTGACCGTCAAGCCGACGACATACGACGACCAGGCATCGTGGTCGGTGAGGCAGGAACGCAGCACCGGCGAGCGCCCCGCTGCGCCATCGCCGGATCCGGCTGCGCCCGCGCGCAGTTCGGGGGCCGGAAGCGGCTCGGACTCGGTGCGCGGCGAGGGCCGCGTTTCAACCGGAACCGCAAAATAGCTCACGCTTCGCTGCGCTCCGGCGGCGCGGCCATCGCCACGCCCCGATGGACTGACCTGCGTCAGTGGCGGTCTTTCGCCACCTCTCCCGTCTTGGGATCGATCCTGATCTTGGCCTTGGCGCCGTTCTTCATCATGTATTCGATCTTGTAGTAGCCGCGCCGCTTGTTCCAGTCGGCCTCGAGCACGTAGGCGACATCGGCACCCTGTTCGATCTGAGCGACGATCTCCGACAGCTTCTTGCCTTCGGGCGCCGCAGCGAACGCGCTGAGAGCCGATGCTGCGAGGATGGCGGATGCAAGAACGAGGCGCATGAGGCTTCTCCGTCATTTTCAGGGATGCATGAGGATGCATTCAACGCTGACGGTGTTGTGGGCAAGTTCGCAGCGGCGTGTCAAGCGCACCAGCCGGGCGCATGCGGAACTGGCCGCCGCACCGGTGCGGCGGGTCACGGCCGAAGGCCGCTCATCTCGCGGCCTTGCGACGGTCAAACTTACTTGTGGTGCATCACTTGTGGTGATCGGGCCGAGGCCGCCCCTCGGTCTGGCGCTCCGCCCAGAACATCACCGCCATCAACCCCGCGATCGCGGCGGTGATGAGCGCCACGATAATGGCATCTCCTGCCGGCATGTGGTCCTCCCGCTGTTCGTTGGCAGGCCATGCTAGCCTAATCCGGCCGCGCGCAAGAGGTAGGCGACAACCACCGCCGGGCATCTCGTCCGCCGGGTTGCCGGGTCGATCGCCGGCCAGCGCATGAGCTCACTGCATTTTCATTGCATCGGCGGGTTGCGCTTCTCGTCGGGATTGGGGTCCGGCTCCTCGTCCGGCAACTCGCGAGGCGGAGGCTCCTTCACGGGAGGTCGCTTCTCGGGACCGGGAGGCAGCTTCGGCACAGGATCGACCGGGGGCGTCTCGCTTTGTGCTGACGGCAGGGGCTTGTCCATGACCGTCAAACCGCTTCGCGATGTCATGGTTCCGGCGAGGGACGCGGCCGCTCGGCCGCGGCGATTGCCTTCGCGTCGAACGCTCAAATATGCCGGTCAACCGGCGTGACTCTGTCCGTTCACATCGCGCACGCTCCAGGAACAAAGGTGTCGGGCATCTGTTCACCTCCGATCGGCGGCAGGTGGCGACATCCGGGAGACGCACCATGCGAGCAAAAGAGGCCATGAGCGCCGACGTCACGATCGCGAGCCCCGACCAGACCATTCGCGATGCCGCGCAAGCCATGCTGGAGATCGACGCCGGATTTCTGCCGGTGGGAGAGAACGATCGTCTGGTCGGCATGATCACCGACCGCGATATCGCGGTGCGCGCCGTGGCGTCGGGAAAGGGTCCGGAAACGCCCGTCAGGGAGGTGATGACGTCGGACGTCAGATACTGCTTCGAGGACGAGAACGTCGACGACATTGCCCGAAGCATGAGCGACCAGCAGGTCAGGCGCCTGCCGGTTCTGGACCGCAACAAGCGGCTGGTGGGCGTGATCTCGCTGGGCGACATGGCGGTCTGCGGCGAAACCATCGCCAGCGGAGAAGCGCTCTGCGAGATCGCAAGGCCGACCAGCCTGCATTCGCAACAGCAAGCCCGACTGGGCTAGCGCGCGCGACGACATCGTCGCGCCTGGAGGGCGTTCCATGAATCTTCTGCCCCAGCGAAAAGTCACCCCGGGTCAAATCGTCATGATGGCGGTGCTGTTCGTGCTGCTGACCGTGACCGTGGTCTGGGCCTCCGGCGTATGGGTGTTGAGCGGAGACACCGCCCTGCCCTATCGCGCATGGACGGCCCTGGTCCTCGGGACAGCGTTCTCCGTCGTGGTGGGATGCGGCCTGATGGCGCTGATGTTCTACAGTAGCCGACAGGGCTACGACGACCGGGCGGTCCCGCAGTTCGAACGAGACAAGCGGAGGCCCTGTCCCGCGCGGCGGAGCGACCGTTAGCCGGTCGTGCAAGTGGCTCCCAAGTCGTTCCATGGACCAACGCGCGCGCCCTGCCGATTCCGGGGCGCGTCCCATCCGCCCGCTCGGCTGAAGTCCGCGCTCAGCCGAAGACGATCTTGAGAGCGCCGGTCGCCACCGCCGACAGGCCAACGGCCGCGAGGGCGCAAAACGCTATCTGCTGAAACCGGTCCATGTGGCGATAAAGATGACGGTGCATGAGGCCGCTCACGCCACGTGGCCGGGCTCGTCGTTCGGAAGATTCTGCTCCGCTTCATCTTTCGTCAGCGGCGCTGGCGACAGCTTGCGACTTCCCTTCACGCCCCCGAGTTGCTCGCGAGCCTGATCGTCTTCCGTCGGCCGGTCCTGACTGCGCCGCGGATCGCTGGTCTTCGTCATGGTTCGCCTCCTGAAATAAACGAGGCCCGCCCGGCATGCGCCGAGCGGACCTGTCCATGTCTGCGTCAGTGTTGACCGCCCTTGCGACCGGCCTCCGCGGCGCGCTCCCGATCGCTGGCGAAGTTTCCCTCGCCGCCTCTTTCGCCGCCTCTCCGGCCGCCGCCGTGGCTGCCGCCGCCACCGTGGCTATGCTCGCCGCCCTTGCGGCCGGCTTCGGCGGCAAGCTCGCGGTCCTGCGAGAAGCTGCGCTTGTCGTCGGGCACATTGTGGCCGCCCTTGCTGGCGATATCGCGCTGCTTGTTTTCGTCCATGTTCGCAAATCCACGGTTCTGATTTGCCATCGCGAGTCTCCGGTCTTGTTGGTAACGCGCCTATTCGCGTTACAGCGACTCAAGAGGTGGCCCGACACCTCGTTCCTGCGGAAGAATGTGATCTTTCAACGGCGCCCCGGCCGAGCACCAGGCAGGAACGCAAGCCTGCCGGGGCGGTTGACCTTCGAGGCAACAATCGGCGGGATTCATGAAAAGCCAGCTCATCCACGAGGTCGCCGGTCAGCGCACCTATGCAGTCGTTCTCGCGGCCGACGACGAAGTCATCGCCTGCCTCACCCGCGTCGCCGGCGAGGCTGCGCTCACCGCCGCGAGTTTCACCGCGATCGGTGCGTTTCGGCGCGCCGAACTCGCCTATTTCGACTGGGACACAAAACGCTATCGGCCAATTCCCGTTGAAGAACAGGTCGAGGTCGCGGCCCTTATCGGCGACATCGCCGCCGGCCCGGACGGAAAACCGGCGATCCACATTCACGCCGTGCTCGGCAAACGCGATGGAAGCGCGGTCGCAGGTCATCTGATCAAGGGCGAAGTACGACCGACCCTCGAGATCGTGCTGAGCGAGTCGCCCGCGCATCTGCGCAAGCGTCACGATCCGGCGAGCGGCCTTTCGTTGATCGCGTTGGACAACTGACGTTCCCGACAGTTGCCGGAACTGCGTCAAAACCTTGGCCCGTTCCTTCATCGCGCGTTCAGCGCGCACGTGATGAAATCGAATCATCGAAACCGGAAAAGGAGGACAAGCATGAAACTCTTTGCACCTCTCCTTCTTGCCGCGGGCATCGTCGGAATGGCGTCTGCGGCACAAGCCATGCCGGCGGCGCCGGCGCCAACCGCACCCGGCGCGATCACGCAGGTGGACTGGAGCTGCGGACCGGGGTGGCATGTCAACCGATGGGGCAACTGTTCGCCCAACCGTCGGTTCTACGGGACATGGGGCTACGTGGCTCCGCCCCGTTTCCATCGCCCGCACTGGCATCATCATCGCCACTGGCATCCCCATCGCCATTGGCGGCGATAACCTGAAAAGCCCGGCTTCGGCCGGGCTTTTTTGGGGGCGCTCGAGAGCCTCGAAAGGTTTGTGAAGAAACGTGAACGAAGGCCGGAAATACACGCTAAAGGTGTAGAAAGACGCACGATAAACCCGATAAGGCGCCACATTGTCGCCTTATGGAACCTGTCGGCTCTTGAGCGCTTGTAGTCCGGCGATCACAAACAACGAAGGATTCGGTATGCATCTCACCAAACTGGCGCTCGCTGCTGCGGCAGCGGCTTTCCTCGCGGTCGGTTCGGCTTCGGCGGCTCCCCTTGCGACCTCGAAGCTGGCTATCGACAATCCGTCATTGATCGAGGTGCAGCACCGCGGGCCGGCGCCCCACCGGCGGCATATGGCGCCCCCGCCCCGCCGGCATGTCGCCCCGCCGCACCGGCACAGCCGGCACTACGTGCCCGGACGCCGCTATTCCACCGCTCCGCGCGGCTGGCACCGTTATCACGCGCGGCCGGGCAATTGGCAGAGACGGGGATGTATCATGGTCGGACCGGTGTGGTTCTGTCCATAAAACGGAAACGGCCCAGAAAACCCGGCGTCATCGCCGGGTTTTTGGGCGGATCCTCCCATCTATCGGTCCGGCACCATATCTTCCTTCTGAGACGGCTATGACACGACCTTCTGGCCCGGGGAACGATCTTGCAACAGATTCATGACGAGCCTGATTTCGATATGGCGCGTCGTCACGACGAGCAGCACGGCCTGAGCCTGTCCGCGATCCTGCAAGTCCTCCCCGCCGCCGTCTATACGACCGACACCGCCGGCTACATCACGTCTTTCAACCGAGCTGCGGCAACGCTGTGGGGCAGTTCGCCCGTCATCGGCCAGACGCGATATTGCGGCCCGTGGGCGCTTTATCTGCCGGACCACACTCCGCTCGCCGCCGAACAGTGCCCGATGGCGATCGCCCTCCTGGAGCGCCGCGCGATTCATGGCGTCGAGCTGATGGGGGAGCGCGCCGACGGCACCTGCATTTCGTTCCTTGCCTATCCCACTCCCATCTTCAATGCCGGCGGCGACCTGATCGGTGCCGTCAACATGCTGATCGATATCTCCGACCGCAAGGGCGACGAAAAGGCCGAGCGACGGCTTGCCGCCATCGTCCAGTCCTCGGAAGACGCCATCATCGCCAAGGATCTCAACGGTATCATTACCGACTGGAACGAGGGGGCAACCCGGCTGTTCGGCTACGCTGCCGAGGAGGCCATCGGCCAGTCGGTCACCATTTTAATTCCGTTAGATCGTCACGACGAGGAGCCGGGCATCCTGGCCCGAATCCGCCGCGGCGAGCGGATCGAACACTACGAAACCATCCGCCAGCGCAAGGACGGAAGCCCGATCGATATTTCGCTGACCGTTTCGCCGATCCTGAATCGCAAGGGCGAGGTTATCGGCGCCTCAAAGATCGCTCGCGATATTTCCGACCGGCGCCGCGCCGAGGAGCAGAAAAACCTGCTTCTTCGCGAGATGAATCACCGGATCAAGAATCTCTTCGCGGTCTCCAGCAGTCTCGTCAGCTTGAGCGGCCAGCACGCCGGCTCCGTTCCAGAGCTGGTGTCCGACCTGCGCAGCCGCTTTTCGGCTTTGGCAAACGCGCACAGCCTGACACTGACGGCCGCGGCGGACGACATCGCCAACAAGCCGGAAACGACCCTGCACTCGCTGGCGCGCACCGTTCTGCTGCCGTATCTCGGCGAGAACAATCCCCGCCTCCAGGTCACCGGCACCGATTGGGCCATCGGTGGCGCCGACATCACCAGCTTTGCCCTGCTGCTGCATGAGTTCGCCACCAACGCGGCGAAGTACGGCGCCCTGTCGACGCCGTCGGGCACCATCGCCATCGAGTGCTCCCAGACCGAAGACGAGATGACGCTGGTATGGCGGGAACGCGGCGTGGGGGATTCATCCGCGGGCAATCTCGACGCGGGCTTTGGCAGCGTGCTGATACGGGCGACGGTCGAGCACACGCTGCGAGGCACGTTCACGCAGACGCTGAGCGACGACGGCATCCAGCTGACGGTCGCCTTTCCGCGCTCCCGCTGACCGCACCGCGCCTTACGCCTCGTCGGCGGCGGTCGTGCCGTCCGCCAGACTGTCGGGGCCGGTCGGCCGGCAGCGTGCGCGCAGGTCGTTGAGTTCTTCCTCGCTGAGCGACTCGATGCCGATATAGGTGTCGCGCGCCTTGGCGATACTGCGGATCAACTCGTCGAGCTTGGCTTGGATGGCCGCGCCATCCCTGTTCTGGCTGCTTTGAATCAGAAACACCATCAGGAAGGTGACGATCGTCGTCCCGGTGTTGATGATCAGTTGCCAGGTATCCGAGAAATGGAACAGCGGACCCGATATCGCCCAGATCGCGATCACCGCCACCGCGAGAGCGAAAGTCGTCGGCAGGCCGGTGACGTGGGAAATCTGCGTGGCCACCCGCTCGAACGCCCGATGAACAGGATGATTGGCAGGATGACCGGAATGATGATCACTCATCGTGATCCTCTGGTGGCATGATTGCCTCGACCCATCAGAACGCCGCTCCGACGCCGGAGTTCCGGCATCAGATGAACGGCCGGCCGCCGGTCACGGCGACGATGGTGCCGGAGGTGTAGCTGGAGAGCGGATCGGCGAGCATGACATACGCCGTCGCCAGTTCTGCCGGCTGGCCGGCGCGCCGCATCGGCACATTCTTTCCGAACGACGTGACCGCGCTTTCCGGCATGGTGGAGGGGATCAGCGGCGTCCAGATCGGGCCGGGCGCGACCGCGTTGACCCGGATGCCCTGCTCGCCCAGCATCTGCGCCAGCCCCGCGGTAAAGTTCTGGATCGCGCCTTTGGTGGTGGCATAGGCGAGCAGCGTGGGATTGGGCGCATCGGAATTGATCGAGGCGGTATTGATGATGGCGCTGCCCGGCTTCATGTGCGGGATGGCCGCCTTGGCCAGATAGAACATCGCGTGGATGTTGACCCGGAATGTCAGCTCCCATTCCTCGTCGCTGATGTCTTCGATGGTCTCGAACGTCGCCTGATGGGCCGCGTTGTTGACGAGGATATCGATGCCGCCCAGTTCGTTCACGGCCGCGTCGACGATCGCCTTGCAATGCCGCGCCTCCTGAACGTCGCCGGGGACGAGTACGGCCTTGCGCCCTTCCGCCTCGACCAGTTTTTTGACCTCGTTGGCGTCTTCGTCTTCCGACAGATACGAGACCAGAACGTCCGCCCCCTCGCGCGCATAGGCGATGGCGACCGCCCGGCCGATGCCGCTATCGCCGCCGGTGATGACGGCTTTCATGCCGCGCAGCCGGCCGGACCCCTGGTAGCTGTCTTCGCCATGGTCCGGTCGGGGCTTCATCTGCGCGGTCAGGCCCGGCATCGGCTGCGATTGCCCGGGATAGGGCGGCTTCGGATAGGACTTCACCATCGGCTCTCCTCAAAGACTACAGGACTAAGCCCGACGGTTTGATTGCGTTCCGCCGCGCCAGTTGCGCCGCCCATGGCCAGAGGTGCCACAAGCCGACCAGCACGACGAAAGACATCGCCGCCAGAACGGTCGCCACGCCCGCGCTGCCCGTGATGCGGTCCGCCACCACGCGGACATCGGCGGCCAGCCCCGATGCCAGAAACACCGTCGCGGCCAGCAGAATCCGGCTGGCCAGACGGTGGAACCGCGGATCGTTGGCGCCATCGTGGACGATGCGATGGTAGGCCGCCGGCGTCATCAGGAGAACGGTGGCAAGCGTGACGCAGGCAATCGCAACGCCATGGATGGATTTGAGCAGCGGCGGCATGTCCGCGAACGCGCTGGTC
>JBDHSY010000030.1:0-14224 GCA_039808405.1 Xanthobacteraceae bacterium | reverse complement strand
TGGTGCGGCCCGAACGGCGAGGAAGTGGATACCGTCGCCATCGTTACCGCGCAGGCGCCGCCCGATCTGGCCGTGCTGCATCATCGCGTGCCGGTGACGGTCGCCGCCGGCGATTTCGCCTGCTGGCTCGATCCCGCCGCCGATCTCAGCGTCGCGCTGGCGCTGGCCGTGCCGCCGCGTGCGGGCGCGTTCGCCTGGCATCCGGTGTCGGTCGCGGTCAACCGCGTCAGCAACGACGATGCGCGGCTGATCGCGGCGCTGTCCGAGGCCGGGGTCGCCGAGGACGCGCGCCGCACCGACACGCAACCCACGCGCGCCCGCGCCGCGCGGGCGACGGCGAAGGCCGACGAGACGCAAGGCTCGCTGTTTTAGCTCACACCACCTTGCCGGGGTTGAGGATGTTCAGCGGGTCGAGCGTTGTCTTCATCTGCTGCATCAGCGCGTAGGCGACCGGGTCCTTCACCGCCGGCAGGTCGTCGCGCTTCATCACGCCGATGCCGTGCTCGGCCGAGATCGAGCCGCCGAGCCGCGTCACCACCTCGAACACCACGGCCGAGACCTCGTGCCAGCGCGCCATGAAGCCGGGATCGCCGTCCGCCGGTTCGCTGACGTTGTAATGGATGTTGCCGTCGCCGAGATGGCCGAACGGAAACGGCCGCGCGCCGGGAATGAGTCTTGTCACCGCGGCGTTCGCCTCGGCGATGAACTGCGGCACGGCGGCGACCGGCACCGAGATGTCGTGCTTGATCGAGCCGCCCTCGTGGCGCTGCACCGGCGAGATCACCTCGCGCAGCGTCCAGAACGCCTGGCGCTGGTCGAGAGTGGCGGCGATCACCGCATCGTCGATGACGCCGTCTTCGAGCGCGGCGGTCAGGATCGCCTCGATGGTGTCGCGGGCGTCCTCGCGCGGCGACGAAACCTCCATCAGCACGTACCACGGATGGCGGCTCGCCAGCGGGTCGCGGAGGCCGGGGCCGTGTTTGACGGAAGTGGCGATGGCGATTTCCGCCATCAGTTCGAAGCTCGTCAGCGCCGACGCCGCCTCGCGTTGCGCCAGCGCCAGCAGTTGCAGCGCGGCATCCGCGGATGCCAGGCCGACGAAGGCCGTCTCCACCGAGCGCGGTTGCGGGAACAGCTTGAGCGAGGCCGCGGTGATGATGCCGAGCGTGCCTTCGGCGCCGATGAACAGGTTGTGCAGATTGTAGCCGGTGTTGTCCTTCTTCAGCTTGGTCAGCGTGTCGAGCACGCGGCCGTCGGCCAGCACCACCTCTAGGCCGGTCGCCATGTCGCGGGCGAGCCCATAGGCCAGCGCCGCGGTGCCGCCGGCATTGGTGGAGAGGTTGCCGCCGATGGTGCAGCTCCCTTCGGAGCCGAGCGACAGCGGAAACAGCCGGCCTGCGTCGCTGGCATGCGCTTGCGCGGTGGCGAGCGGCATGCCGGCCTCGCACACCATGACGTTCGACTGCGTGTCGATCTCGCGCAATTTGTCGAGCCGTTTCAGCGACAGCACCACCTCGCCGTGGTGCGGGGTCTGGCCGCCGACCAGCCCGGTGTTGCCGCCCTGCGGCACCAGCGCGGTGCGCGTTTCGCTGGCGAGCTTGCAGATGGCGGCGACCTCGGCCGTCGAGCCCGGCCGCAGCACCAGCGTCGAGCGGCCGTGATAGAGCCGGCGCTCCTCGGTGAGATAGGGCGCGATATCGGACGGCTCCGTCAGCGCGTGCTTGTCGCCGACGATGGCCGCGAAGCGGGCGAGCGTCTCGGGCGTCGGCCGCGACGCGGGGGGCGGGTGAATTGTCATGCGGGGGTCTCGCGGGTCGAAGGGCGCGGCGCGGCGGCGCGCGCCAGGCGGTCGTTGATGGCTTCGCCAAGCCCGTCGGCGGGGATCGGCATCACCGCGATGGCGGCGGCGCCGGCGCGGTCGAGCCGGCGCAGGTGGCTGAACAGGTTGGCGGCGGCCTCGGTGAGATCGCCGGTCGCCGAGAGGTTCAGTTCGGTCGCGGCCGCGCCGGCAATGCGCCGGGGGCCGAAGGCGAGCAGCGCCTCGCCCGGCGCCAGCGTGTCGGCGTTGAGCCGCAGCGTGGCGCGCGGCGCATAGTGCGAGGCCAGCATGCCCGGCGCGACCGGGCCGGAGGCGGCCGGGCCGCGCCCGGCGAGCGGTCTGCCGAGCACGCCTTCGATGGCCTTGCGCGGCAACCCGCCGGGACGCAGCAGGCGCGGGCCGCCGAGGCAGCTCACGATGGTCGATTCGACGCCGACCGGCACCGGGCCGGCGTCGAGGATCATGTCGATGCGCCCGGCGAGGTCGCCGGCGACGTGATCGGCGGTGGTCGGCGAGACATGGCCGGAGAGGTTGGCCGACGGCGCCACCACCGGCCGCCCCAGCGCCCGCAACAGCGTCTGCGCGGTCGGGTGCGCCGGCACGCGCACGGCCACGGTGTCGAGGCCGGCGGTGGCGAGGTCCGAGACGGCGCAGCCGGGGGCCTTTGCCAGCACCAGCGTCAGCGGCCCCGGCCAGAACGCCTGGGCCAGCTTGCGGCTGTCCGGGTCGAGAATGGCGATCGCTGCCGCGCCGGCAAGGTCGGCGACATGGGCGATCAGCGGGTTGAAGCGGGGCCGGCCCTTGGCCGCGTAGAGCCGGGCCACGGCGGTGGCGTTGGTGGCGTCGGCGCCGAGCCCGTAGACGGTCTCGGTCGGGAACGCGACCAGCCCGCCGTCGCCGAGGCGGCGCGCCGCCGCCGCGACGGCGGCCGCGTCGGCGGGCCGCCGCAGCGTTGCCGGCCCGGCCGACTTTGCCTTTCGTTCCATGGTCTTCGTCATCGTCGTCGCATTCCCGCTTCTGGATAGCGTGTTTGGCCGCCGCGTGTGCGATTTTTTAGGCACGATGGGCCGACGGCGGCGTGCCGGCGGCCTTGCGGCGCGCCGCCGCGGGCGATATAAGCCGCCCGATGTCGGAGTGTGGCTCAGTCCGGTAGAGCACTGCGTTCGGGACGCAGGGGTCGCAGGTTCAAATCCTGCCACTCCGACCACGATTCCAGATAATTCGAGATTTCAGCCGGTTAACGTGCCACGACCGGTCGGTTGGCGTGTCCCGGCATGGCCGCGGACGGCGCCGCCGAACGCTCCCCTCAACGCGAGGCGTCCCCCGGATATGTCTTCGGGACTTGACCCGAAGGCCGATACCGGCTCGCTCGAGAACACTTTTGAACCGTCGGCGTGACGGATCGGCGGTCAGCGGGAGGGGCATAGTCCGGAATGGCGCGACAAGGCGATAACCTGTTCAACCCGGTGACGAAGACCCGCATCGTGTTCGTCACCGTTCCCGCGGACAATGGCGGACGCGAACTGGCGGTGGATTGGTACGTGCCGCCGGGCGAGATGCTTCCGGCTGCGCCTCATTACCACGCCGGTCCGGACGGCCGGATCGCCGAGACGTTCACGGTCATCGCGGGAACGGCGACGTTCAAGGTGGGAAATCAGAGGCTGACAGTGCGCGCGCCTGACGCCGTCGATATCGGCTTCAACCGGGTTCACACTCACCCGGCGAATGCCGGTGGCGACGAACTGCACGTTCGTCAGACCGGTGTGCGCGTCGATCCCGAACCCGAGACACTCGCTCGCGTCGAGCAGTTTCTCGAGACGCTGGTTGCGCTGTCGCAGCAGGGCAAAGCCAACCGCAGAGGCGATATCGCCAACCCGTTGCAGGCGGCCCTGACAATCCATGACCTGTTGCTGG
Organism: Xanthobacteraceae bacterium; assembly: GCA_039808405.1. GTDB lineage: Bacteria > Pseudomonadota > Alphaproteobacteria > Rhizobiales > Xanthobacteraceae > PRO6. Next base: position 10,491 of record JBDHSY010000030.1, on the reverse strand, counting down.
ATCCGACGTTTCTGCCTGTTCTGCCGCGCGGATTTCAGACGGCTGCATTCGGTTTGCTTGCCCGCATGGCCCGGCGGCGCGGCTATGCCGCCTATCACAAGCCGCAATTGCTTTGACGGGACGGTTCTAGACGCAAGACGCTTGGGGTCCGTCAGGCCAGCAGGCGGACGCGGCCGTTCGCCACGTCGTGCATGGCGGCCACGATGCGCAGCCGTCCGGCATCCACCAGGTCCTTGAGGACGGCGCTTTGCGCGGTCAGCCGCGCCGCCGCCATGCGGGCATTGGTATCGGCGACCGCCTGCACCATGGCCGGGTTTTTGGCGCTGCGCTCGCCGTCCACCCGCGTCGCCGCCACGGCCGGGCGGATGTTGGCGAGCGTCGCCGTCAGCTCGCCCATTTTGACGTCGTCGATCGCCCCCTTGACCGCGCCGCACTCGCTGTGGCCGAGCACCATGATGGCGCGGGCGCCTGCGACCTTGGTGGCGAATTCGAGACTGCCGACGATGTCGGTGTTGACGAAATTGCCGGCGATGCGCGCGCAGAAGATGTCGCCGATGCGCTGGTCGAACACCAGCTCCGGCGGCACGCGGGAATCGATGCAGCCGACCACCGCGGCGAACGGCGCCTGGCCCTTGGCCGTCGCCTTGACCTGTTCCATGAGATCGCAGTTGACGGTGCGGCCGGCGACGAAGCGCGCGTTGCCGGCCATCAGCCGCTCGATCGCCTGATCCGGGCTGACGTCCTGCTGCCGCGCCGGGGTAAACACCGCGCACTGGCCGGCGTTCGCGGGCGTTTCGGCGAAGGCGTGATCCGCCACGAAGGCGGCGGCAAAAGTCGCGCAGCCGCAGAACGCGCGCCGGCTCAGCATGGTATCCTCCCCATCAGGCGATGCCCCCGGCATCGGTCTGCGATGCGGCGGCATGGATGCGTGGAAAATAGAACGCCGAGTCTGTAGGAAAGATTACTGCGGTGTCTCGATGTCGCGGCATCGCCCGGTCCGGGCCTGCGCCCGGTCGGCCGCGTCCTTCAGCACCTCGAACACCGCCGCCGTGTCGCTGTCGCCGAGCCCCATCGCCAGCGCCTGCGCGTAGACCGGCTGGGTGAGGGTGAACAGCGGCGTCTCGCAGCCGAGGCTTTCGGCGAACGCGGCGATGATCGCCATGTCCTTTTTCCAGGTCGAGACCCGCATGGTCGCCGGCCGATAGCTGCGCTCCGCCATCATCGGTGCCCGCATCTGGAACATGCGCGAGCCGCCGGCGCCGGGGCCGATCATCTCGACCACCTGAGCGGGATCGAGGCCGGCGCGTTCGGCCAGCACCATGGCTTCGGCGGCCGCGACGTTGTGGATCGCCACCAGATGATTGGCGATGAACTTCATCCGGCTGCCGTTGCCGTAGGCGCCGAGGTCGGCGCTCTGCCTGGCGAAGTCGGCGAACAGCGGCGCGGCGCGGGCAATCGCATCGCTGTCGCCGCTGGCATAGACCACGAGGTCGCGCGCCTGCGCCTGCGCGCCGGTGCCGCTCAAGGGGCAATCGAGCGCGATGTGGCCGGCGGCCTCCAGCGTGTCCTTGAAGCGCAGCTTGTCGGCCAGCGCCAGCGTGCTGAGTTCGAGCACGATCCGTTGCGTTGCCCCGCAGGCCGCGATCTCGCTTGCCACCGTGGCCGCGGCGTCGGGGCTCGGCAGGCTGGTGAGAACGATCTCTGCCGCGCGCGCGACATCGCCGACGCTGCCGGCGCGCCGAACGCCATTGCCGGCGAGTGCCGCGCATTTCGCGGCATCGACGTCGAAGCCGATCACGGTCCAGCCGCGCTCGGCGAGGTTTCTTGCGATGGCGCCGCCCATGATGCCGAGGCCGACCATCCCGACCGTTTTATCGCTCATGCTGTGCTCCGAAAGGGGCGCTCCGCCACCGGTAATGATCGGGTGATAAGCAGAGAATCGGAACGTGTCAAAATGCGGCCTTGGTTGGCGCGCCGGTGTCGTGCTGGTCAAGGCAAGCCGTTCGCCGCGGCTTCCCGCTGCCGAATTTTCGGGCTGCGAGATCGCGTGCGCCGACATGCCTTGCCATTCGCGCCGGATTGTTTTATTTATCGAACGATAACTGAAGCCCGGTCGCGGCACTGCGGGAGTGAACGATGAAGGTTCTCGGCTTTAACCACCTGTCCGTCGGCGCGAAGGATCTCGACGCCTCTGCCCGCTTCTATCAGGACGTGCTCGGCATGGAGCTGATCCCGACCTACAATTTCGGCTTCAAAACAAAATATCTGCGCTGCGGCGATCTCCAGCTTCATCTGTTCGAGCTCGACGATCATGTGCCGGTCTATCAGCATTTTGCGCTGGACGTGGACGATTTCCATGCCGCCTACGACAGGGCGAAGGCGATCGGGGCGCTGGATGCCACGGCGTTCCGCAATGCGGTCAACGAGCTGCCGGACGGCTGCGTGCAGATGTACCTGCGCGATCCCGCCGGCAACCTGATCGAGATCGACTGGCCGGACGTCGGCACGCTCGACCGCTCGCGCATTCCGGAAATGAAGCTGCTCACGGAATTCGCCGCGCAGGACGACGAGGGACTGAAAGCTTCGCTTTATCTCGACCGGCCGCAGATGAAGAAAAAGGTTGTCGGCGGCAAAGCCGGGGCGCGCTGATTGCGAGGAGGCGTAGAAAGATGCTGAGGACGGTGGAGAAACTCGACGTCAGCCCGCGTGCGGGCGGCCCCGACGACGGCCTCTACATGGAGATGCTCGATCGCGCCCGCACTTTGCTGCCGACACTGCGCGGTCGCGCCGCGGTCACCGAGGAGAAGCGCACGCTGCCGCCGGAAACCGAGCGTGACCTGCACGAGGCCGGCCTGTTCCGCATCCTGCAGCCGAAGCGCGTCGGCGGCTGCGAGCTCGACTACGTGGCGCTGGTCGATTTCGCCGACGTCGTGGCGCTGGCCGATGCGTCGGTTGCGTGGAATCTGACCAACCTCGCCAGCCACCACTGGATGCTCGGCATGTTCGACCGCCGGGCGCAGGATACGGTCTGGAACGAAAGCCCCGATACGCTGATCGCCTCGTCGTTCATTTTCCCGGCCGGCCGCGCGCGCCGCGCCAAGGGCGGCTATGTTCTCTCCGGCCGCTGGCCGTTTTCGTCGGGCGTCAATTCGAGCGCCTGGAACATGCTGGCCGGTATCGTCGCCTCCGACGACGAGGCGGACGGCGTGGAGTACCGCGTGTTCCTGCTCAACAAGGCGGACTACGGGATCATCGATACCTGGACCTCGACGGGCTTGCGCGGTACCGGCTCGAACGACGTCCAGGTCGAGGAGGTGTTCGTGCCCGAGCACATGACGCTGGCGGTGCGCGACGTCGCCGGCGGCCCGACGCCGGGTAGCGTCGTCAACCCGTCGCCGCTCTACACCGTTCCGGTGTTTGCCCTGTTTCCGTTCGTGCTGTCGGGGGCGGCGCTCGGCAACGCGCAAGCCTGCCTCGACGATTACGTCGGCAATGCCCGTCACCGCGCCTCGACCTACAACCGCACCCGGCTCGGCGATTTGCAGACCACCCAGATCAAGGTGGCGGAAGCCTCCGCCAAGGTCGACGCGGCGCGGCTGATCATGCGGCGCACCTGCATCGCCGCGATGGACGATGCCCGGCGCGGCTATGTTCCGACCATGGCCGAGAAGGTGAAATGCCGCCGCGACGGCGCGTACTCCGTCAACCTGTGCACGGAGGCGGTGTCGCTGCTGTTCGCCGCGAGCGGCGCGCGCGGGCTCTACACCGCCGGCGCGTTGCAGCGCCAGTTCAGGGACGCTCACGCCATCAACGCGCATATCGCCTTCAATTTCGATGCGGCGGGCACCAACTACGGCCGCGTGATGCTCGATCTGCCGTCCGACAATCTCACCCTCTGAGACGCCGATGGATTCCGCCTTGCCCCGTCAGGACGATCCCGCCACCGAGCTGATGAGCGACGCCTCGTCGATCGACCCGCGCGATTTCCGCCGCGCGCTCGGCACCTTCGCCACCGGCGTCACCGTCATCACCGCGGCCGCCGCCGACGGCAAGCCGGTGGGGCTGACCTGCAATTCCTTCGCCTCGGTCTCGCTCAATCCGCCGCTGGTGCTGTGGAGCCTGGTCTCGTTCTCGCCGAGCATGGGCGTGTTCCGCAACGCGAGCCATTTCGCCGTCAACGTGCTCGGCGTGTCGCAACGCGACCTGGCGCGGCAATTCGCAACCCCCGCCGAAGACAAGTTCGCCGGCGTAAGCTGGAAGCCGGGGCTCGGCGACGCGCCGCTGCTCGCCGATACGGTCGCCGCATTCCAGTGCCGCTCCGTGGCCCGATATTATGGCGGCGACCACATCATTTTTCTTGGTGCGGTCGAGGCCTACGCTTACAACAACGATGAGCCGCTGCTGTTCGCGCACGGCGGATTCGGTCGGTTCGCCCCGGAGCCGTAGCAGCCCGGCAGGTTCGGTGAGACGCAGATCTTGAACAGAAAACAGCCCGGGCCGCCGATGATCCGCACCAGACAAAAGCGTCTGGCCCCGGAAGACCGGCGCAAGGAGTTCATCCGCAAGGCGACCGAATTCTTCGCCGACGAGGGTTTCAACGGCGGCACGCGCGAACTCGCGCGGCGGCTCGGGGTGACGCAGCCGCTGCTTTACCGCTACTTCCCGAGCAAGGACGACCTGATCAGGGAAGTCTACAACAAGGTCTATCTCGAGCCGCTCGACAGCGGCTGGGAAAAGCGGCTGGCCGACCGGTCGCAGCCGCTGCGCGAGCGCCTTCAGCAGTTCTACGACAGCTATACCGACGCGGTGTTTACCCGCACCTGGCTGCGCATCTATCTGTTCTCGGGCCTCAAGGGGCTCGACATCAACCGCTGGTACGTCAGCATGGTGCGCGACAAGATTTTGACGCGCATCGTCAAGGAATGGCGCGCCGAGGCGGGGCTTCCGGCGCAGGCGAAGCCGACCGCCTCCGAGCTCGAAATGGCGTGGGTGTTCCACAGCGGCATTTTCTACTACGGCGTGCGCAAGTTCATCTACGAATCGCCGGTCCTCGAAGACAAGTCGCAGATGATCGCCGACGCCATCGACGTCTACCTCGCCGGCGTGATGCGGCCGCTTGCGAAAAAGCCGCGCCCGGTGCGGCCCGCCCCGCGGTCCTCAGATCGTCTCAACCTGACCGTTGGCCACTGAGCGCTGGATCGCCTCGAAGGTTTTGACGTTCGCCAGCATCTCCGCGTGCGTGATCGGGTAGGGGGCGATGCCCATGGCGGCGCGTCCGAACGCTTCGAGGTTGTCGCGCACCGCCTGATGCGGCGGGGTGTGGGCGGTGACCGGCGGCGCGCCGCGCACGTTGCGTCTGACGGTCCAGCCGGTCGGCTTCTCGGGGTGGGTCAGGTCGCAAATCTCCATCCAGCCCTTCGAGCCGATCAGCGCCAACCGCCCCATGAACGGCGTGACCAGCACCGCCGAGAGCAGCGCGGTGGCGCCGCTTGCGAAGCCGAGCGTGATCGTCAGCGTGTCGCCGTTGGCGAAATCGCTGCCGAGCGTGCCGAGCCGCGCCCACACCGTGGTCGGCTGGCCGAGCAGCGCGATCGAGAGATCGACCATGTGGATGCCGGTGGCGGACAAGGGCCCGACCGGGTTCTCCGCTTTCGACAGCCGCCAGTTGGTGCGCGGCAGGCTGAGGAACTTGTCCTGGCTGAAATTGCCCTCCACCACCAGCGCGCGGCCGAACTCGCCGTCGGCGAGGAGCTGTCGCATCTCGATCACCGCGGGCTCGAAGCGGCGCTCGTGGCCGAGGCCGATCTGCACGTTCGCCGCCTTCACGGCCGCCAGCGCGCGTTCCGCCTCCGCCCCCGTGGTGCACAGCGGCTTCTCGCAAAAGACATGGCGGCCGGCGCGGGCCGCCGCCTCGATCTGCCGCGCGTGGTGGGCCTGCGGCGTGCACAGGATCACGGCGTCGATATCCGGGCGGGCCAGCGCCGCCTCGAACTCTGCGGCGGTCTGAAGGCCGAGCGCGGCCGCCTTGTCGCGCGCGGCCTCGAGCGGATCGATGCCGAGCACCGGGCGGATGATCTGGCTGTCGGCAAGGTGCGCGGCGATGGTCTGCCCCCACCAGCCGAGGCCGACGATTGCGGCCCTGAGCATGGGCAAGCTCCGTGATGTCGCGGGCGGCCGCTGACGGCCGCAGGTGTAGCGTTAGTCAGCGCAAGCGTTATTCGGCGGCGCTGGCCCGCGCAAGGCGTGTTCCGGCATCGACCAGAGGCATCACCTTCTCCGCCATCAGAATCATCGAGCGGCGCCCGAGTTCCCGGTCTTTCCAGTCCTTGCCGGCGTAGAGCAGGGTGCCGAAGCTGCCGACGTCGTCCTGGAACGCGAGGATCTGGTCGGCGACGCTGTCCGGCGTGCCGTGGATGATCAGCCTGTCGCAGACCATGTCAAGCGTCACCTCGTCGTCGGGCTGGTCGCGGTGCGTCTTGAACAGCTCGATGCGGCCGTTCTTCTTCAGTTTCGTGAACAGCGACCGGTAGTAGTTGATGTAAGGCCCGTCGGGATCGGTGGCGTAGGCCCGTGCGGTCGCCGCATCGTCGGCGACGAAAATGCTCTTGGCGACGCGCCAGTCGGCGGGATCGGCCGGGCGGCCCGCGCGCGCGCAGCCCTCGGCATATTTCGGCCAGTGGCTCTTCACCCAGGCCGGCATCAGAAAATTGGCGGAGATCGGGTCCCAGCCGCGCGCGGCCGCCTCGGTGACGCCTTTCGAGAACGGCGCCACCGCCGTCACCACGATCGGCGGATGCGGGCGCTGCAACGGCTTGCCGATAAAGCCCTGGCCGATGTCCGCCATCAGCGTGCGCTCGGTCGAGATCGTCCAGTACTTGCCGCGCAGATTGTAGGGCGGCTCGCCGGTCCAGATGGCGAGAATGTGGTTGATCGCTTCGAGAAACATCTCGTTGCGGTTGGCATCGAGGTTGCCGAACAGTTCGGCGTCCGACAACAGCCCGCCCGGGCTGATGCCGAAGATGAAGCGGCCGTCGAGCATGTGGTCGAGCATGGCGATGCTGGCGGCCACCGCCGCCGGATGCGCGTTCGGCATGTTGACCGTGCCGGTGCCGAGCCTGATGCGGCGGGTGGCAGCGGCGAGCCAGGCGATGAAGGTGATGCAGGAGGTAATGTTTTCCGCCTTGTCGGTGATGTGCTCGCCGACATAGCCCTCCGTGAAGCCGAGTTCGTCCGCCAGCAGAAACGCCTCGCGATCCTCGGCGAGCGAGCGCCGCCAGTCCTTGTCGAGCGGATGGATCGGCATGGTGAAAAAGCCAAGATTCATGGTGCGTGGTCCCGGATTGCGGTCGCGGCGCGGAGGAATGGCATCACACTAGCGATTGCGAGGTATTAGAAAAATGATTATTCGTACTTCAAAGGATTAGAAATCATGATGGCTCGATGAGTTCGCTCCGCCGCATCCGGTCGTTCGTCGCGGTGGTGGAGCAGGGCTCGTTCACCGCCGCCGCCGAGCGCGAAGGCGCCACGCAATCCGGCATTTCGCAGCACGTCGGGCAGCTCGAGGCCGAACTCGGCGTCGCCCTGTTCACGCGCAACGGCCGGCAGGTGGCGCCGACCGCCGCCGGAAAGACCTATTACGCCGAATGCGTCGATATCCTGAAGCGGCTCGATGCGGCGCGGCAGGGCGTCGCGGCCGCGCGCGTCGGCGGGGCGATCCGCATCGGGCTGATGCCGACGTTCACCCGCTCGATCCTCACCCCGGCGCTGGAGCACTTTTTCGCCTCCGCGCCGGGATCGGAAATCAGCGTGATCGAAGCCTATTCCGGCGTGCTGACCGACATGACCCTGAAGGGCGAGCTCGATTTCGCGGTGGTGCCGGCCTTCGAGGGCGCGGTCGGCATCTCCCACCGCCTGATCGCGCGCGACCGCGAGGTGCTGGTGAGCGCGAAACGCAAGGGCGCGAACCGGTTCGCGCCGGTCAGGCTCGCCGATCTCGGCCCGCTCAAGGTGGTGCTGCCGGGAACGCAAAATACCCGCCGCCGCAGCATCGAGACCTACTGCGCCACCAACGGCGTTACGGTCGCCGAGCGCCTCGAACTCGATGCGATGATGGGAACGCTGCAATTCGTCGCGGCCAGCGACTGGGTTGCGATCCTGCCGTTCATCATGATGGTGTCCGACCTCGACGAGGGCCGCTTCAGCATTCGTCCGCTCATCGATCCGCCGTTCTATTCGGAGTTCGTGCTGATCGAGCCGTCGCGCAAGGCGATGGCGCCGGCCGCGGCGCTGTTCGCCGATATTCTGGCGGCGGAAACGCGCCGCGCCCAGAGCGCCTTCCGCCGCAGGTTCGGCCCGCGCGGGTAGATCGCATGACGCAGGCTTGGCCGCGTCGTGCGCGCCCGCGGCCCGCGCCGCCCCATGCGAGGCGTGCGAGGCCGCCGGATTCGACTTGAAAGTCAGGCGGATATTGCAGCGCAAGACAATATGTATGAGCGCGCCGTCATATTTCGGTTGACAGCCGGATGGCTTGCTCCGAAACTTGTGACCATCTGGTCACAAATTCGGCATGGCCGACCGGGAGACACGAGCGTGACAGCGCCGGCATACGACGATGCGCAGACCCCATCCGTCAGCGAGGTGGCCGCGGTGTTTCGCGGCTGCGCGGGCGAGGTCCGCGGTTGCGCCGGCGATAGCCTTTCGGTCGCGCTCGCCCCACGGCTTGCGGCGTTGAGCCTGACGCATGGCCGTTGCCGTTCCTGAACCCGACTCGTGCGCGCGTTCGACGCGGCGTCACCGTTGCCCGGCATGACGTTGCCGACAGTCCGCTGCCACCGGAGCCGATCCTGCCACCGCCCGATCCAGCAAGCTTGATCCGACGAGCCCGATCCCAGTCGAGACCTGACGACCCAGACAAAAGCCCTTGAGAGGAGGAACGCATGACCATGAAGTCCACGAAATCGGCGGGCATCTCCCGTCGCCGCCTGCTGGCGACGGCGAGCGTCGGTGCCGCGCTCGCGGTATCGCCATTCCGCATCAATATCGTTCGCGCCGACGAAGGCACCATCAAGGTCGGCTTCCCGGTGCCGCTGACGGGCCCCTACGGCACCGAGGCGCAGGACCAGGTGCGCGCCGCGGAAGTGGCGATCGCCGAGTTCAACGAGGGCGGCGGCCTCAACGGCCGCAAGGCCGAACTCTTGGTGCGCGACGACAAGCTCAATCCCGGCGAAGCGGCGTCCCGCACGCTCGAACTGATCGAGAAAGACAAGGTGAGCTTCATCGTCGGCAGCCTGTCGGCCTCGGTGCAGCTCGCCGTCAATAACGTCACCAAGGAACGCAAGGTCATCTACAACTCGATCAGCCAGTCCGACGTCATCAACGAGGCGAAGGATTTCAGCAAATACACCTTTCACGAGGCGCTCAATCCGCACATCACGGCGGGCGCGGTCGGCCGCTATGCGTTTCCGAAGTTCGGCAAGAAGGTCGCCTTCCTGACCGCCGACTATGCCTACGGCCACGAGATGGTGCGCGGCTTCCAGGCAGCGGGCAAGGCGTTCGGCATCGAGACCCTGGTCGATATCCGCCACCCGATCGGCACCACCGACTTCTCCGCGCTGTTGCCGCGCATCCAGGCGCTGAAGCCCGACATCCTCTGCATCAGCAATTTCGGCCGCGACCAGCAGATCGCGCTGAAGCAGGCGACCGACTTCGGCATGAAGAAGTCGATGAAGATCGTCGCGCCGGTCCTGTTGTTCACCGGCCGTCTTGCCGCCGGCGCGCAGGCGTTCGAGGGCGTCGTCGGCGGCACGTCCTACTATTGGGGCATCGAGGACAAGGTGGCCTCGGCCAAGGCGTTCAACGACCGTTTCCGCAAGATGCATGGCGGCAAGGTGCCGTCGGATTACGGCGCGCTCGGCTACGGCGGGGTGATGACGCTGCTGATGGGCGCCAAGAAGGCGGGCACGCTCGAGGCCGACAAGGTGATCGAGGCCGTCGAGGCGCTGAAATACGACTACTACAAGGGCCCCGAATACTACCGCAAATGCGACCATCAGGCGGTGCAGTCGGTGCTCATCATCGAATCGAAGTCGAAGCCGGAGAAGGGGCCGGAGGACGTGTTCAACGTTCTTTCCGTCGAGGAGCCGAACGAGGCGAATCTGCGGACCTGCGAGGAACTCGGCCACAAGGCCTGATCCCCGTTGTCGATCGTGCGGTACGCGCCGTTGCGGCGCGTACCGTTTTTTGGAGCATTCGATGGCCGGCCTGACATTCGACCTTCTCGCCATGCAACTGTTCACGGGGCTCGCGCTCGGCGCGATCTACGTGCTGTTCGCCATCGGCCTGTCGCTGATCTTCGGCATGCTGATGGTGGTGAACTTTGCCCACGGCGCGTTCTTCATGGTCGGCGCCTATGTCGGCCTGTTCGTGCTGATGCTGGGCGGCGACTTCTGGATCGCGCTGGGGGTGGTGCCGCTCGCGGTCGGCCTGATCGGC
>JBDHSY010000029.1:0-14241 GCA_039808405.1 Xanthobacteraceae bacterium | reverse complement strand
GACCGAGGCGCTGGCACATATCGGCGAGATCGCCGCCAGGAACGAGGTCTTCACCTCGCTGATCGGACAGGGCTACAGCGGCACCGTGCTGCCGGCGGTGATCCAGCGCAACATCCTGGAAAATCCGGCGTGGTACACGGCCTACACGCCGTATCAGCCGGAGATCAGCCAGGGCCGGCTGGAGGCGCTGTTCAACTTCCAGACCATGATCTGCGACCTGACCGGGCTCGACGTCGCCAACGCCTCGCTGCTCGACGAGGCGACCGCGGCGGCGGAAGCCATGGCGCTCGCCGCGCGCGCCGCGACCAACAACAGCAAGGCGTTTTTTGTCGACCACGACGTGCATCCGCAGACGCTCGCGGTGCTGAAGACCCGCGCCGAGCCGCTCGGCTGGTCGCTGATCGTCGGCGATCCGGCACGCGATCTCGACGGCGCAAAAGTGTTCGGCGCGCTGCTGCAATATCCCGGATCGAGCGGCGCGGTCACCGATCCCCGCGCCGCCATCGCCGCCCTGCACGACAAGGGCGCGATTGCCGCGCTCGCCGCCGACCCGCTTGCACTGACGCTGCTCACCCCGCCCGGCGAACTCGGCGCCGACATCGCCGTCGGCTCGGCGCAGCGTTTCGGCGTGCCGATGGGTTTTGGCGGCCCGCACGCCGCCTACATGGCGGTGCGCGACGCGCTCAAGCGCTCGCTGCCCGGCCGTATCGTCGGGCTGTCGGTCGATGCGCGCGGCGCACCGGCCTATCGCCTCGCCTTGCAGACCCGCGAACAGCACATCCGCCGCGAAAAGGCGACCTCCAACATCTGCACCGCGCAGGTGCTGCTCGCGGTGATCGCCGGGATGTATGCGGTCTATCACGGCCCCAAGGGGCTTGCGCAGATCGCCCGCCGCACTCACCGTCACGCCGCCGTGCTGGCGGCCGGGCTCGCCCGGCTCGGCTTCGCCCCTCTTCATGCGGCCTATTTCGACACGCTCGCCGTCGAGGCCGGCGACAGGCTTGCCGATATCCTCGCCGGTGCCGATGCGGAAAAGCTCAACCTGCGCCACGACGGCTCAAAGCTTGGCATCGCGCTCGACGAAACCACGACGCCGGCCACCGTCGAGGCGGTGTGGCGCGCCTTCGGCGGCAGCCTCGCCTACGCCGACATCGAACGCGAGGCCCGCGAGACGCTGCCGGACAGCCTCAAGCGCACAAGCCGCTTCCTCACCCATCCGGTATTCCATAGCTATCGCTCCGAAACCGACCTGCTGCGCTACATGCGAAAGCTCGCCGACCGCGACCTCGCGCTCGACCGCGCCATGATCCCGCTCGGCTCCTGCACCATGAAGCTCAACGCCACCACGGAGATGATTCCGCTGACGTGGCCCGAGTTCGGCAACATCCACCCGTACGCGCCGCGCGCGCAGGCGGCAGGCTACCACGCGCTGTTCGCGACGCTGGAAAAGTGGCTCGCGGAGATCACCGGCTACGACGCGGTGTCGCTGCAACCGAACTCCGGCGCGCAGGGCGAATATGCCGGCCTGCTGGCGATCCGCGGCTATCACGCCGCGCGCGGCGAGCCGCAGCGCACCATCTGCCTGATCCCGTCGTCGGCGCACGGCACCAATCCGGCCTCCGCCCATATGGCCGGCATGGACGTGGTGGTGGTCGCCTGCGACGAGCGCGGCAACGTCGATCTCGACGACCTCAGCGCCAAGGCGGCACAGCACGCCGAGCGGCTCGCCGCCATCATGATCACCTATCCCTCGACGCACGGCGTGTTCGAGGAGCATATCCGCGACATCTGCGACATCGTGCACGGCCATGGCGGTCAGGTCTATCTCGACGGCGCCAACCTCAACGCCCAGGTCGGCCTCGCCCGCCCCGGCGACTACGGCGCCGACGTCAGCCACCTCAACCTGCACAAGACGTTCTGCATCCCGCACGGCGGCGGCGGACCGGGCATGGGGCCGATCGGCGTCAAGGCGCACCTTGCGCCGTTCCTGCCGGGCCATCCGCTGCATGCGGAGGACTCGGCCGTCGGACCGGTCACGGCGGCGCCCTACGGCTCGGCCTCGATCCTGACCATCTCCTACATCTACATGCTGCTGATGGGCGGCGCGGGCCTGAAGCGCGCCACCGAGATCGCCATCCTCAACGCCAACTACATCGCGGCACGGCTCGATCCGCACTTCCCGGTGCTCTACCGCAACGACCGCGGCCGCGTCGCGCACGAGTGCATCCTCGACCCGCGCGCGCTCAAGGCCGCGACCGGCGTCACCGTGGACGACATCGCCAAGCGGCTGATCGACTACGGCTTCCATGCGCCGACCATGAGCTTCCCGGTCGCCGGCACGTTGATGGTCGAGCCGACCGAGTCGGAATCGAAAGCCGAGATCGACCGCTTCTGCGAGGCGATGATCGCGATCCGCCGCGAGATCGCCGAGATCGAGGCCGGCCGCCTCACGGTGGACGACGCGCCGCTGCGCCACGCCCCGCACACCGTGCACGACATCGCCGACGACGAATGGCGCCGGCCGTATAGCCGCGCCGAGGGCTGCTTCCCGGCCGGCTCCTCGCGCACCGACAAATACTGGTCGCCGGTCGGCCGGGTCGACAACGTCTACGGCGACCGCAACCTCGTGTGCGCCTGCCCGCCGGTCGCCGACTACGCGCAGGCGGCGGAATAGCGCCGCTTCCGTCGTCATGCCCGCGTGAGACGCGCGGGCATGACGAGGACGAGACGGCCTACTTCTTGACCATCGGGCAGTTGCCCTCGGCCAGCGGCCGGAACGCTTCCGCCGCGGGAATGGTCTGGATCAGCTTGTAGTAGTCCCACGGCCCCTTGGAGTCCTCCGGCGCCTTCACCTGGAACAGGTACATGTTGTGGATGTGGCGGCCGTCCTCGCGCACCTTGCCCTCGCCGAACAGCGGATCGTGCGACGGCATCTCCTTCATCTTGGCCACCACCACCTTGGCATCGCTGCTGTTGGCCGCCACCGCCGCACGCAGATAGTGCAGCGTGCCGGCATAGACGCCGGCCTGGATCATCGTCGGCCGCTTGCCGCCGGTCAGCGCCGCGAAGCGGTCGGCGAACTGCCGGCTGCCGTCGTTCATGTCCCAGTAGAAGGCTTCCGTCAGGTAGAGGCCCTTGGCGACCTTGAGGCCGATGGCGTTGACGTCGGTCACCTGCATCAACAGCGCCGCCAGTTCCTGGCCGCCGGCCTGCAAGCCGAACTCGGACGCCTGCTTGACCGAGTTGATGGTGTCGCCGACCGCGTTGGCGAGCGCGACCACCTTGGCCTTGCTGGCCTGCGCCTGCAACAGGAACGAGGAGAAGTCGGCGGTGCCGGTCGGATGGCGCACCGCGCCGAGCACCTTGCCGCCCTCCGCCTTGACCACGGCGGCGGCATCGTTCTCCAGCGAGTGGCCGAAGGCATAGTCGGCGGTGACGAAGAACCAGGTATCCTTCTTGGCGCGCAACAGCGCGAGCGCCGTGCCGTGCGCCAGCGACCAGGTGTCGTAGCTCCAGTGCACGGTGTTGGGCGAACACTTCTCGCCGGTCAGGAGCGAGGTGCCCGGCCCCGAGGCGATGAACGCGGTCTTGGTGCCGCGCACCACCTCCTGCACGGCAAGCGCCACCGACGAGAACGGCACGTCGAGAATGGCATCGACCTTTTCGAGATCGACCCAGCGCCGCGCCAGCGCGCCGCCGATGTCCGCCTTGTTCTGGTGGTCGCCCTGAATCAACTCGACCTTGAGGTCGGGCTTCTCCTTCTTGAAGTCCTCGATGGCGAGTTTTGCCGCCGCCACCGAGCCGACGCCGGTGGAGTCGGAGGCAAAGCCGCTCAAGTCGGTCAGAACCCCGAGCTTCACGGTGTTGTTGGAAATTTCAGCGTGCGCCGCGCTTGTCGCCATCAGCACCGCCAGCGCCGCCGCCATACAGAAACCGCCCGCCTGTCTCATCGTCGTTTCTCCCCTTTTGCACGTTCGCTTTCATGAAGCGAACTTCCGAACCATCACGCTAGCGGCGAAGCTCCGCCAGCAGCGCTTCCGCGACGTCGATGCGCACCGCGCCGCGCTCGACGAGGCGCCGGGCCACCATATCGATCTCCGCGCCGACGGCGCCGGCCATCATCGCGACGTTCTGCGCATGCAGGCCCATGTGCCCGGCCTGAATGCCGGTCGTCGCCAGCGCCTTGAGCGCCGAGAAATTCTGCGCAAGACCGACCGCGGCGACGATGCGCGCGAGGCGTTCGGCAGTGCTCACCCCGAGAATCTTCAGGCATGCCTGCGCCGTGGGATGGATTTTCGTGGCGCCGCCGATCAGGCCGACCGCCAGCGGCAGTTCGATGGAGCCGGAGAGATTGCCGTCGGCATCGATCTCGTAGCGGGTCAGGCTCGCGTAGCGGCCGTTGCGCGCCGCATAGGCGTGGGCGCCGGCCTCGACCGCGCGGGTGTCGTTGCCGGTCGCCAGCACCACGGCGCTGATGCCGTTCATGATGCCCTTGTTGTGGGTCGCGGCGCGATAGGGATCGGCCTCGGCGAACTGACAGGCGCTGACGATGCCGTCGCGCACGCCGGCGCCGCCGATCGCGTCCGTTTTCCACACGGCGCGGGCGCGCGCCAGCCGCCGGTCGGCGAGATTGGACAGGATGCGCAAAAACACCCGGCCGCCGCTCCATGCCGCGATGTGCGGCGCGATCTTCTCCGCCATGGTGTTGACCGCGGTGGCGCCCATCGCATCGCGGGTATCGACGATGAGATGCGTCACCAGCATCGCGCCGCCGGCGGTGTCGAGAATGCGGACCTCGAGGTCGCGGAAACCGCCGCCGATCCCGAGCAGCAGGGGATCGCAGGCGTCGCAGACCGCCTTGATGTCGTCGCGCCGTTCGAGCAGCCGGAGCCGCGCCGCGTGCGGATCGGGCACCTCCACCGCCTGCACCTGCGCGATCATCAGCGTGCCGGAAACGGAGGTGGTGAAGCCGCTGTCGTAGCACTGGCGCCCGGCATTGCACACCGCGGCGACCACCGAGGATTCCTCGGTGGCCATCGGCACCAGCACGTCCTCGCCGTCGATCTTCAGATTGGTGGCGATGCCGACCGGCACGGCCATCGTGGCGACGACGTTCTCGATCATGCGGTCGGCGAGCGCGACGGGCAGATTGCCCATGTCGGCGAGATGGGCCACCTCGGCGTCGTCGAGGCCGGCGAAGGCCGCCACCAGGTCGAGCCGCTCGGCCGGCGACCGGCGGTGGAAGCCGGCGATCCGCGAGCTTCGGTTGGCGCCGTCCCGGCGAACGCTCATGCCTCGACCTCCCTTGCGCTGCCGCGCGCCGCAATGGCGGCTCGCGCTGCAACGTTTCGCTTCTCAACCGTAACCGTGGGTGGGTACAGTACAAGGAACGCTTTGCGCTTTTTGGAGATGGTCCGTACCAGTCAGACGATGGGTACAGTTTACGGTCCCAACCGCATCGACGGCCGCTCCCGCGTCGAGGCCATTTACGAGGCCATCGTCGGGCGCATCGACCGCGGGCTGATCCGTCCGGGCGAGCGGCTGCCCTCGATCCGGGTCGCCGCGCAGACCTTCGGCGTCTCCAAGAACACCACCGTCGAAGCCTACGACCGGCTGGTCGCGGCCGGCCGGGTCGAGAGCCGGCCCGGATCGGGTTTCTATGTCTCGCAGCACAGGCCGAAGCGCGGCGAACCGCCCTCGCCCGCCAAGGTCGAGGCGGTCGACATCATCTGGCTGCTGCGCGAACAGCTGGAGAAGCGCTACGAGGTGCGCATCGGCGACGGCCGGCCGCCGGCGGCGTGGATGGAAGGCCCGGAAATGGCCCGCGCGCTGCGTCCGGTCGCCCGCCCCGGACAGCGCATCCTGCCGGAAAGCTACGGTCCGCCGGCGGGGTTGCCGGCGCTGCGCGAGCGCATCGCGCTGATGCTGGCGGAACGGTCGATCAACGTCGCGCCGGCGCAGGTGCTGCTCACCCATGGCGCCAACGATGCGCTCGACATGATCGTCAGGCACTTCGTCGAGCCGGGCGACACCGTGCTGGTGGACAATCCCGGCTACTATCCGCTGTTCGGCAAGCTCCACCTCGCCAAGGCCAGGCTCGCCGGCGTGCGGCGCAATCCCGACGGCCCCGACCTCGACGACCTGGCGCAGCGTGCCGCCGCAACCGGCGCGCGGCTGTTCTTCACCCAGTCGCTGGCGCAAAACCCCACCGGCTGCTCGATCACCCTGCCGGTGGCCTACCGGCTGATGCAGATCGCCGGCACGCACAATCTGCGCATCGTCGACACCGACCCGTTCGCCGACGTGCTGCCGGCCACCAGTCCGCGGCCGGCGGCGCTCGACCAGCTCGACCGCGTCATCCATGTCGGCACCTTCGCCAAGACGCTGTCGGCCAGCCTGCGCTGCGGCTACATCGCCGCCGACCCGGAGACCGTATCCGCGCTGGCCGACGTGAAGATGATCACCCGCACCAACAGCTCCGGCTATATCGAGCAGATCGTCTACGACCTCATCACCAGCGGCCGCTACCGCAACCACCTCAAGCGTCTGATCGAACGCATCGAGGTGGCCACCCGCACCGCGCACGACAGCCTGTCGCGCCTGCGGCTGCCGGTGTTCGGCCAGCCCGCCGGCGGCTTCTACATGTGGTGCATGCTGCCGTCCGGCATCGACGACAAGGAGCTTTCGCGAACGGCGGCGGACCACGGCATCCTGCTGGCGCCGGGAGCGGCCTTCAATCCCGAGGCGACAGCCGCCCCGCCGGCCATGCGCGTCAACATCGCCTATGCCAGCGACGAGAGGTTCGCCCGCTTCATGCGCACCGTCGGCGCGACCTTCTGACCGGCCGCAGCGGCAACCGCCCGCCCCCGACACGGCGGGCTGCGTTGCACGGACTATTTTCCGGACGCGACGAGATCGGCCGCTTTGACCTTGCCCCGTTTCCATCGTAACCGGAAGGCGGAGGTCGATCAGCATGGACCGGAGCGGTCCGTCCGTCCCCGCGGCCCCCTCGCTCAGCGAGCAGGCATGGCTCGCGATCGAACGGGCGGGAATAGGAACGTGGACGTTTGATCCCGCGCACCAGACCTTCGTCTGGTCGGAGGCCGCGCGCGCCCTGCTCGGCCTCGCCGGCGACGGGCCCGTTACGCTTGCGGCCTTCCTCGGCCTGCTCGAGACGCAGGACAGCGAACGTACCGCGCAGGTGTTCCGCGATGCGCTTGCGAACGGCGGCAACGTCGATGTCCAGTGCCGGGTCAAGGGCGCCCCCGGCGGCGCGTCGTGGGTGCGGGTGCGCGGCGGCCCGGCCGGAGAAGACGGCGATACACCGGACCGGCTGGGCGGCGTCGTTATCGACATCGACCAGCAGAAGCAGCTCGAAGAGGCATTGCGGACCCGCGAGGGCCATCTCCGCTCGATCCTCGAGACCGTTCCCGATGCCATGATCGTGATCGACGGCCACGGCATCATCCAGTTCTTCAGCAGCGCGGCCGTGCGCTCGTTCGGCTATACCGAACAGGAAGCCGTCGGCCAGAACGTCCGCATCCTGATGCCGGAGCCCGACCATTCCCGCCACGACGGCTACCTCGCCCGCTACCAGGCGACCGGCGAGCGTCACATCATCGGCATCGGCCGCATCGTCACCGGCCGGCGCAAGGACGGCACGACCTTTCCCATGCACCTGTCGGTCGGCGAGATGCGGTCCGGCAACGAGCCTTACTTCACCGGCTTCGCGCACGACCTTACCGAATACCAGCGCACGCAGACGCGCCTCTACGAATTGCAGACCGAGCTGTTTCACGTCTCGCGGCTGAGCGCGATGGGCGAGATGGCCTCGGCGCTGGCGCACGAGATCAACCAGCCGCTGGCGGCCATCGGCAACTACATGAAAGGCTCGCGCCGCCTGCTCGAAACGAGCTCCGACCCCAACATTCACAAGATCGAGGCGGCGCTCGACCGGGCCGCCGAGCAGGCGCTGCGCGCCGGCGAGATCATCCGCCGCCTGCGCGATTTCGTCGCGCGCGGCGAGACCGAAAAGCAGATCGAAAGCCTCGCCAGGCTGATCGAGGAAGCGGGCGCCCTCGGCTTCACCGGCGCGCGCGAGCAGGACGTGCTGTTGCGGTTCGCCCTCGATCCCGCGCACGACCTCGTGCTGGTGGACCGCGTGCAGATCCAGCAGGTGCTGGTCAACCTGTTCCGCAATGCGCTCGAGGCGATGAGCCAGTCGCCGCGGCGCGTGCTCACCGTGTCGAGCCGCCGCGCCGGCGACCGCATGGTCGAGGTGGCGGTCGCCGATACCGGCCACGGCTTCAGCGGCGAGGTCGAAAAGGACCTGTTTCGCACCTTCTTCACCACCAAGGCCGCCGGCATGGGCGTCGGGCTGTCGATCAGCCGGACCATCGTCGAGGCGCATGGCGGCCGCATGTGGGCCGAAACCAATTCCGATCAGGGCGCCACCTTCCGGTTCACCCTGCCGGCGGCGCAGGAGCCATCGCCATGACGCACAGGGGCACCATCTATGTGGTCGATGACGATCCGGCGATGCGCGACTCGCTCGAGTTCTTGCTCGGCACCGCCGGCTTCAAGGTCGCCTCGTTCGAATCCGCGGCGTCGTTTCTCAGCGCGCTGCCGCAACTGGAGTTCGGCTGCGTGGTGTCAGACTTGCGCATGCCCGGCATCGACGGCATGGAATTGCTGCGCCGGCTGTCGGCGCAGGAGGCGCCGCCGCCGACCCTGATCATGACCGGGCACGGCGACGTGCCGCTCGCGGTCGAGGCGATGAAGCTGGGGGCCGCCGATTTCCTCGAAAAGCCGTTCGAGGACGAGCACCTGATCCGGGCTATCGAAGCCTCGCTGCGGCGCCACGCGACGGCTGCGGAAAGCGCGGCGGAGCGCGACGACATCGCCGCCCGGATCGCCTCGCTGACCCCGCGCGAGCGCCAGGTGCTGGACGGCATCGTCGCCGGGCAATCCAACAAGCTGATCGCGCGCGATCTCGACATCAGCCCGCGCACGGTGGAGATCTATCGAGCCAACGTGATGACGAAGATGCAGGCGGGCAGCGTCTCCGAAATCGTCCGCCTCGTGCTGCGCGCCGGCGCGCTCAAAGATTGAGGCAGGTCAAGGCTTTCAGACGGCGGGCCCGCTAACCTGCGGTCTTTCACCGAGGTGCCTGCCCTTGCCCGCGGCCCGCAAATACACGGTCTACGTCGTGGACGACGACCCGGCGGTGCTGGTCTCCCTGCGCTTCCTGCTCGAAACCGACGGCTTCGACGTCCGGACATTCGGCAGCGGCGCGCTGCTGCTCGACGCGCTGCCGGCCGAACACCCGGTGGACTGTTTTGTGTTCGACTACAAGATGGACGCGATCGACGGGCTGGAACTGGCGCGCCGCCTGCGTCGGGACCATATCGAGACGCCGATCGTGCTGATCACCGGCTTCCCCGATCAGCACGTCGCGGCGCGCGCGGCGGAAGCCGACATTCAATGCGTGCTCAGCAAGCCGCATCTCGAGATCAGCCTGACCGGCTGCATTCAGGCGGCGATGCGCGAGCGGCCGCGGCGCGACGGCGCGCCTCCGTAGAATCCCTTAAGGAAGCCTCCGTTACGAGTTCGCCCGAGGTAGAGGCGGCACGGCGTCGCCGGCTAAAAATCCGCCATTGCCACGCAGGGAGACGGCGGATGTTCACCACGACGACTTCGACCCCGGTTCTCGACGCCCGCGCCGCCCGACCTTCCCCGGCCTCCGTCTCGGCCGACCCGTTCCAGACCATCGACCACATCGGCCTTGCCGTCACCGAGTTCCGCTACCGCCGGGACGAGGAAATCTACGGCGAGGACGAGCCGGCCGAATACGTCTACCAGGTGCGCAGCGGCGCGGTGCGCAGCTACAAGCTGTTGTCCGACGGGCGGCGCCAGATCGGCGCCTTCCACCTGCCGGGCGACGTGTTCGGGCTCGCCTCGGGCGAGGTTCACCGCCTCACCGCCGAAGCCATCGCCGACACCCGCGTCCGCTTCGTCCGCCGCGAGAGCCTGGAGCACGCCGCCGAACGCGACGCCGGCGTCGCCCGCAGCCTGTGGGCGATCACCGCCGGCGACCTGCGCCACGCCGAGGACCACATGCTGCTGCTCGGCCGCAAGACCGCAACCGAGCGCGTCGCCGCCTTCCTGCTCGAGATGGACCGCCGCCTCGCCTCGGCAAAAATGCTGGCGCTGCCGATGAGCCGCCGCGACATCGCCGACTATCTCGGCCTGACGCTGGAAACGGTGTCGCGCACGCTGTCGCAGCTGCACGCGCAGGGCGTGCTGGATTTCGCCGGCGCCCGCCACATCGCGCTGCGCAACCGCCACAGCCTGCACCGCATGAACGCGTGATCGCGGCCGCCGCAATGGCGCCGCGACACTATGTCAGGATCGCACGTCGCGAATGCGCCGGAAGGTTGAGGTAGCTCAACGTGCCGCACGGCCCCGACATGCCATAAGTGGTTTCGATAGCGCAGGGTTCCGACATGCCGGTTCAACACCTCCAGCGCGGTACCCCCGAACCCGGCCCGGCCCGTGAACCGCGGCCGCGCGCGCCCCAGCCGCGCAGCCCTGCGCCCATCGCGCCGGAGACGCCGCCGCGCACCGACCAACCGGCAGCGCCGGGCCTGCGCGATCTCGACCGCATGATGCGGGCAACCGTCGCCAGCCTGACCGGGGGCCGCTCGCCGGTGTCGCTGTTCCTCGCCTCGATCGACTGGGCGAGCCATCTGGCGCTGGCGCCCACCTTGCAGCAGCATCTTGCCGTTCTTGCCGCCGAGCGCAGCGCCGAACTGTTCCGCTACGCTCTGACCTGCGCGATCGAGGATGCCGCCGAACCGGCGCCGTGCGTCTCCGCGCTGCCGCAGGACCGGCGCTTCGCCGATCCGGCATGGTCGCGCTGGCCGTTCAACGTCATCCATCAGGCGTTTCTCATGCAGGAGCACTGGTGGGAACAGGCGACCACCAACGTGCCCGGCGTGACGCGCCACAACGCGCAGGCCGTCTCGTTCATGGCGCGGCAGGTGCTCGACCTGTGCGCGCCGAGCAATTTTCCCGCCACCAACCCGGTGGTACTGCGCCGCACCTTCGAGAGCGGCGGCCGCAATCTGCGCGACGGCCTCGACCACCTCGCCGAAGACATCCGCCGCCTCGTCACCCATGAGCCGCCGGCCGGCGCCGAGGCGTTCCAGGTCGGCGAAAACGTGGCCTGCACGCCGGGCGCGGTGATCTTCCGCAACGAACTGATCGAACTGATCCAGTACACCCCGACGACGGAGGCGGTGCATCCGGAGCCGATCCTGATCGTGCCGGCCTGGATCATGAAATACTACATCCTCGACCTGTCGCCGGACAACTCGCTGGTGCGCTACCTCGTGCAGCGCGGCCACACGGTGTTCATGATCTCGTGGCGCAACCCGCGGCCCGAGCACCGCGACCTCGGCATGGACGACTACCTCTCGCTCGGCATCGACGCGGCGATCGCCACCGTCAAGGAGGTCGTTCCCGGCCAGCCGATCCACGGCGTCGGCTACTGCCTCGGCGGCACGCTGCTGGCGATGGCGGCGGCGGCGCTCGGTCGCCGCGACGACGCAACGCTGAAGACGCTGACGCTGCTCGCGGCGCAGACCGACTTCGCCGACGCCGGCGAACTCACGCTGTTCATCGACGAAAGCCAGGTCACCTTCCTCGAAGACATGATGTGGAAGAAGGGGCTTCTCGAAGCGCGGCAGATGGCCGGCGCGTTCCGGCTGTTGCGCTCCAACGATCTGATCTGGTCGCGGCTGGTGCGCGACTACCTGCTCGGCGAACGTGCCACCGTCACCGACCTGATGGCGTGGAGCGAGGATGCGACCCGCATGCCCTACCGCATGCACAGCGAGTATCTGCGCCGGCTGTTCCTGAAGAACGACCTCGCCGCCGGCCGCTACGACGTCGACGGCGCGCCGGTCAGCATCTCCAGCATCCAGGTGCCGATGTTCGTGGTCGGCACCGAGTGGGACCACATCGCGCCGTGGCAGTCGGTCTACAAGATTCATCTGCAGGCCGACGTCGACATCACCTTTGCGCTAACCTCCGGCGGCCACAATGCCGGCATCGTCAATCCGCCCGGCAGCCTGAAACGCCAGTACCGGGTCGGCTACCATCCGCACGAGACGCCTTACGTCTCGCCGGAGAACTGGCGCGAACGCAACAAGCCGACTCCGGGATCGTGGTGGACGGCATGGGCCGAGTGGCTCAAGCAAAAATCGTCGGCGCCGGTGGCGCCGCCGCCGCTGGGACTTGCGCATAGCGGACCGCTGGCGCCGGCGCCCGGCCGCTACGTTCTGGACCACTGAGGGCTTGTCGGGGACGGGGGCACAAGGCGACGTCAACAGGGAGAGCACCATGACCGAGACCAACATAACAGAGCGGTTCGCCGCCATGCAGCGCATGATGATGCCACCTTCGGCGCTCTCGGGAGCGCTGCGCCACAATGCCCGCAGCTTCTGGGAGGCGCAGGATCAATTGCTCGATGGCATGGAACGTTTCGCCCAAGGCTGGTTCGAACGGCGCCATGTCGGCACGCAGGCGGCGCTCGATGCCGCGCAGCGGGTTTGCCGGGCCGAGACCGCCGTCGACATGTTCCGCGAGTATCAGGACTGGGCGGCGGGCGCGATGCAGCGGGTGATGGCCGATGGCCTCGCCTTGCAGCAGCAATCGATGACGATCGCCAGCGCGCTGGCGCGCTCGTCGCTGCCGCCGGGCGACGGCGAACCGCTGCCGCTGCCGACGGCGGCCGAAGCGCCGCTCCAGTCGAAGGCGGCGTAACGGCGCGCCGGCCGCAGTGGCGTCGCAGTCGAAGCGTTGAGCGAACCGATGCCGGGACAGGCTGCTGCGGAGACCGGCCAACGCGATGCCGCAACGGTCGCCGGCCATGACGGCGGGCGCGACGATGCGCGCCTGCCCGCGCCGGCCGCCTCGCCGCAGGCGGGCAGCGCCCGGCCCTATCACGCCTGGCCGGCTCGGGATGTCCTTATCGCGCTGGCCGCCGACCCGGACGGGCTTGGCGCTGACGAGGCGGCGCGGCGTCTGCAACGCCACGGCCGCAACCGACTGCCATCGGCCCCGCGGCGCCACCCGCTCGCGCGCCTGTTCGCGCAGATCAACAACGCCCTGATCTACTTCATGCTGGCCGGCGCAGTGGCGGCTTTCAGCCTCGGCCACACCGTCGATGCCGCGGTGATCGTCATCGTCGTGGCGATCAATGCCGTCGTCGGCTTCATCCAGGAGGGCAAGGCGGAAAACGCGCTGGCGGCGATCCAGCGCATGATCTCGCCGCGCGCCAGCATTTTGCGCGGCGGGCGGCGCGCCAGCGTGCCGGTGGAGGATCTCGTCCCCGGCGACATCGTTTTGCTCGAACCGGGCGACCGGGTGCCGGCCGACCTGCGGCTGATCCGCACGCGGGGACTGTTGATCGACGAGGCGATCCTGACGGGAGAATCGGTGGCCGCGGAAAAGGGCGAGGTCCCGGTCAAGGCCGACGCCCCGCTCGGCGACCGCCTGTCGATAGCCTATTCGGGAACGATGGTCGCCGCCGGCCAGGGCAGCGGCGTCGTCACCGCGACCGGCATCGCCACCGAGATCGGGCGCATCAGCACGCTGCTCGGCAGCATCGAGGAGCTGACGACGCCGCTGCTCAAGCAGATCGACCGTTTTGGCCGCCGCTTCACCTGGGTGGTGATCGCATCCTCCGCCGCGCTGTTCCTGTTCGCGGTCTATGCGCGCCAGTTCGACTGGACCGACGCGATGATCGCCGTGGTGGCGCTCGCCGTCGGCGTGGTGCCCGAGGGGCTTCCGGCGGTCATCACCATCACGCTCGCCGTCGGCGTGCGGCGCATGGCGGGGCGCCAGGCGGTGATCCGCAGGCTGCCGGCGGTCGAAACGCTGGGCGCGGTGTCGGTCATCTGCTCCGACAAGACCGGCACGCTGACCCGCAACGAGATGACGGCGCGTCGCATCGTCGTCGCGGACGGCGAGATCGCCGTCGGGGGATCGGGCTATGCGCCGGAGCGCGGCGCATGGGGCGCTGGCGCCGCGCCGGCCGCCCTTGCCCCGGTGCTGGCGCTGGTGCGCGCCGGCCTGTTGTGCAACGACGCCCGCCTGCGACACGCCGCCGGTACCTGGACCGTGGAAGGCGACCCGATGGAGGGGGCGCTGATCACGCTGGCGATGAAAGCCGGC
>JBDHSY010000028.1:0-14301 GCA_039808405.1 Xanthobacteraceae bacterium | reverse complement strand
GTCGTCGTCGTTGCCGTCGGGTTCCGCGCCGCTGGCTTCGAGGCTGACCAGAATGTCCTTGATGCGGTCGATGGTGGTGAGAATCAGCGTCACGGCGTCGCCGGTGACCGGCATGCCGTCGCGAAACCCGCCCATCAGCGTTTCGGCGGCGTGCGCCAGCGCTTCCAGCCGCGGCAGGCCGATGAATCCGCAGGTGCCCTTGATGGTGTGAACCAGCCGGAAGATGTTGCCGAGGATCTTGGTGTTGTTCGGGTCCTGTTCGAAGCGGACAAGCTCGTTGTCCACGACATCGAGACTTTCGTTGGTCTCCGTCAGGAATTCCTGCAGCAGATCGTCCATGAACTGAAACCTTCGCGGGCCTTCGCGCGCAAAGGCAGCGCGCATGGCGGACGATCCGCAGTTTCGCCGCAAAGGGTTTAATATTGGTTGCAGGGTCGCCGCGCTACGCGCAGGCGCGTGCGAGCGAAGCGTGCCGCTTTCGCTCGTGATCCCGCCGGAAACGCAATGTGCTCGAGGAAAATCTCTAGGCGGTGGCGACCGCGATGCCGTCGCCGTCGGGGGCGAGCGTGACGGTGAGCCCGCAGGCCTTGGCGAGCAGGCGCGTGTAGTAAGGCTGCACGGCGTGGGCATCGACGCCGCCCTCGTGCGTCTCGCGCAGCTGGTCGGCGATCGCCTGCGGCACGCGCGCGTTATGCCCGGTGGTGCGCACGCGAAAGCCCATGACCTCGCCTTCGCCGATCGGCTCGACGGTCATCTCGCCGCCGCGCGGAATGGTCTGCTGGGCGATCACCAGCATGTTGAGCAGGAGCTTGACGCGGTTCTTGGGCAGCAGCAGGCGCGGCAGGGTCCAGGTCAGCCGCGTGCGGTCGTCCTCGAACTGGCCGCGCGCCATGGTCTCGGCGTCGCCGAGATCGATCTGCGCGCCGCTCGAGCCGGCGGCGCCGAAGGCGAGGCGGCAGAACTGCAACCGCGCCGAGGCGGTTTTCGCGCTCTTGCGGATCAGGTCGAGGGCGAAATCGCGGTCGTCCGGCTTCGGATTGTCGTCCAGCACTTCGAGCCCATTGACGATTGCGCCGACCGGGCTGATGAGATCATGGCAGACGCGCGAGCACAGAAGGGCCGCGAGTTCGAGCGCGTCGGGGGCGGAAGGGGGAAGGGAAGTGCCAGACATGTCGCAAGGTCCTGCAGCGGGAGGCCGGGGCGCCGGATCGGGGCCGGGCGAATCAGGTGCGCTCCGTTTGATACACTGGCCGCGGCGAGGCGGCCATATCGTCGGGCCGCCGCCGTGTCCGGCCGCAGCCCCGGACCGCACGCCATGACGGCCGGAACCGCCGCCGGGGCGCCCGCCATCGCCGCCCTGCTCGATCCGCTCACAGACCTCGTGGCGCAGGCCGGCGCGGCCATCGTCGCGGTGGACCGGCGCACCATGACGGTCACGGGCAAGAGCGACGGCTCGCCAGTCACCGCCGCCGATCTCGTCGCCGACCGCGTGCTGGCCGAGGGCGTGGCGCGCCTTCTGCCCGGCATGGCGGTGGTCTCGGAGGAGCGGCCGCAGGCGCTGCGGCCAGGCCGCGACAGTTTTGTGCTGATCGATCCGCTCGACGGCACCCGCGAGTTCGTGGCCGGGCGCGACGAATATACCGTCAACCTCGCCATCGTCACGCAGGGCGTGCCGGTGCTCGGCATCGTCGCGGCGCCGGCGCTGGGCGTGATCTGGCGCGGCGTGGTCGGCCATGGAGCGGGGTCCGGCGCGGAGCGGCTCAAAATAGGGCGCGACGGCCAACCGAGCGAGCGGGCGCCGATCCGCACCCGCAAATGCCCCGCGCACGGGGCGCCGTGGGTCGCCCTCGTCAGCCGTTCGCACCCCGACGCGGCCACCGAAGCGTTCATCGCGGCGCGGCCCGGCGCGGTCCGCGAGGCCGCGGGCTCGGCGGTGAAGTTCGGCCGCATCGCAGAAGGAACGGCCGACATCTATCCGCGCCTGGCGCCGACCCACGAATGGGACGTCGCCGCCGGATGTGCGGTGGTGGAAGCGGCCGGCGGCAAGGTGACGGCGCGCGATCGCACGCCGTTGCGGTTCGGCGAGCGGCCCGCGGATTTCATCGTGCCCGGTTTCATCGCCTTCGGCGATCCGGCTGCGGTGTAAGCCAGGCACGCCGCGCCGTGGTCAACAAAAAAACTCCCGGCCGGCGGCCGGGAGTTTTCCGGGCGGACTTTATTACTTCAGCGTGCCGAACCAGTCGTCGACGTCCTTCTTGATCTGGTCCTTGGCGTAGCCATAGCGCTGTTGCAGCTTGCCTTCGAGCTGGTCGCGGCGGCCCTCGATGACGTCGAGATCGTCGTCGGTGAGCTTGCCCCACTTCTCCTTGGCCGCGCCCTTGAATTGCTTCCAGTTCCCTTCGATCCGGTTCCAGTCCATCGTCGTCTCCATATGCAAAGATGACGATATAACGTTGTCGAGCGGCACTGGTTCCGCTGGTTTGACGTCTTCGCCTCAGCCTGCCGCCTTCGCTTCCTTGCGGCGCGCATGCAGGATGAACTCGGTGTAGCCGTTGGGCTGCTCCGCGCCCTTGAACACCAGGTCGCAGGCGGCCTTGAAGGCGACGCCGTCGAACGCGGGCGCCATCGGCCGGTAGAGCGGATCGCCCTCGTTCTGCCGGTCCACCACCGCGGCCATGCGCTTCAGCGCATCCATCACCTGGTCCTTGCTGACGACGCCGTGGTGCAGCCAGTTGGCGAGATGCTGGCTGGAGATGCGCAGCGTGGCGCGGTCTTCCATCAGCCCGACGTCGTGGATGTCCGGCACCTTGGAGCAGCCGACGCCCTGATCGATCCAGCGCACCACGTAGCCGAGAATGCCCTGGCAGTTGTTGTCGATCTCCTGGCGCACGTCGTCGGGCGCCCAGTTCGACTGCGACACCGGAATCGTGAGGATGTCGTCGAGCCTGGCGCGCTCGCGCGACTTCAGCTCCTGCTGGCGCGCGGGCACATCGACCTGGTGATAGTGCAGCGCGTGCAGCGTCGCCGCGGTCGGCGAGGGCACCCAGGCGGTCGAGGCGCCGGCCTGCGGGTGGGCGATCTTCTGCGCCACCATGTCGGCCATCTTGTCCGGCGCCGCCCACATGCCCTTGCCGATCTGGGCGTGGCCGGGCAGGCCGTCGAGCAGGCCGTTGTCGACGTTCCAGTTCTCGTAGGCCTTGATCCACGCCGCCGACTTCATGTCGTTCTTGCGGATCATCGGGCCGGCCTCGAGCGAGGTGCGGATTTCGTCGCCGGTGCGGTCGAGGAAGCCGGTGTTGATGAACATCAGCCGGGTCGAGGCGTTCTGGATGCACGCCTTGAGGTTGACCGTGGTGCGGCGCTCCTCGTCCATGATGCCGATCTTCATGGTGTTGGCCGGAAGCCCGAGCAGCTTCTCGACGCGGGTGAAGATCTCGCAGGCGAACGCCACCTCGTCGGGGCCGTGCATCTTCGGCTTGACGATGTAGATCGAGCCGGTGCGGCTGTTGCGCAGTTTGCCGGTGGCTTTGACGTCGTGCAGGCCCATCAGGCCCGACAGCGCCGCATCGAGGATGCCTTCGGGAATCTCGTTGCCGTCGGCGTCGAGCACGGCGTCGGTCCACATGTGATGGCCGACGTTGCGCATTAGCAGCAGGCTGCGGCCGTGCAGCGTCAGGGTCTTGCCGTCCGGCGTCTTGTAGCTGCGGTCGGCGTTGAGCGTGCGTTGCAGCGTCTTGCCGCCCTTCTCGAAGTCGGCCGCGAGCGTGCCTTTGAACAGGCCGAGCGTGTTGCGGTAGACCAGCACCTTGTCGTCGGCATCGACGGCGGCGACCGAGTCTTCCATGTCGAGGATGGTGGAGACGGCCGCCTCGATCACGATATCGGCGACGCCGGCGGCGTCGTCCTTGCCGATCATGTTGGTGCGGTCGATGCGGATGTCGATGTGCAGGCCGTGGTTGACCAGCAGCACCGCCGACGGCGTCGCCGCCTCGCCCTGGTAGCCGGCGAACTGCGCCGGGTTCTTCAAGGCCGTGCTCTGGCCGCTTGCGAGCTTCGCCACGAGCTTGCCGCCATCGACGCTGTAGGCGGTGACGTCGGCATGGCTGCCCGAGGCGAGCGGGACAGTGGAATCGAGAAACGCTTTCGCCCGCGCGATCACCTTGGCGCCGCGCGCCTTGTCGTAGCCGCGCGCCTCGTTGGCCTCGTGAGGAATGACGTCGGTGCCGTACAAGGCGTCGTACAGGCTGCCCCAGCGCGCGTTGGCGGCGTTCAGCGCATAGCGCGCATTGGTCAGCGGCACCACGAGCTGCGGCCCGCAGATCGTTGCGATCTCGTCGTCGACGTTGGCGGTTTCGACCTCGTGCGTCGCCGGCTCCGGCACCAGATAGCCGATCTCCGCGAGGAACGCCTTGTAGGCGGCGGCGTCGAACGCCTTGCCCTTGTGGGCGCGGTGCCAGGCATCGATCTTGCCTTGCAGCGTGTCGCGAACGCCCAGCAGGTCGCGATTTTTCGGCGTGAGATCGCGCACGATATCGGCGAAGCCGGCCCAGAACGCGTCCGCAGCAATGCCGGTGCCGGGTGCTGCTTCCTTCTCGACGAAGTCGAACAGCACGCGGGCGATTTTCAGTCCATGGGCATCGATACGGGTCATAGGCACGGTCTCACGGTTCGGTTCAAATCGGACGGATGCGGGCGGGAAATGTCTGGCGGACGCGCCAGCGCCAGTCTTTTAGCGCGAAAGTGCCCTAAAAGAGAAGGCTTTTGCAGGACCTTGCGCGGCCGTCTTTCGTTGAAGAGGGCGGATGAACGGCGCGGCCGCCGGCTTGTCGCGCATGGGCGGGGTGCGGCGGTCGATTGACATGCCGCGCCATCTTGCGGATTTTCGCCCGACGGTCGGATGGCGGCCGCGCCAGTGCATGGAGGGCTTGATGAGGCTTCGCTGTCTCGCCGTTGCGGCCGCGCTCATCCTCGCCACCTCGGCGCAGGCCGCCGACCTGTCGCTGCTCAACGTCTCCTACGATCCGACGCGCGAACTCTACGCCGACTTCAACAAGGCGTTCGCCGCGGCCTACAAGGCCGACACCGGCCGCGGGATTGCCATCCGGCAGTCGCACGGCGGCTCCGGCAGTCAGGCGCGCGCGGTGATCAGCGGCCTGCAGGCCGACGTGGTGACGCTGGCGCTCGCCTACGACATCGACGCCATCGCCGCGCGCGGGCTGATCGCCGCCGACTGGCAGTCGCGCCTGCCAGACAATTCCGCGCCCTACACGTCCACCATCGTGTTCCTGGTGCGCAAGGGCAACCCCAAGGCGATCAGGGACTGGGACGATCTCGCCAGGGCCGGCGTCAGCGTCGTCACGCCCAATCCGAAGACCTCGGGCGGCGCGCGCTGGAACTACCTCGCGGCCTGGGGCTACGCGCTGAAAAAATATGGCAGCGACGACAAGGCGCGAGAATTCGTGGCGGGCATCTTCAAGAACGTGGCGGTGCTCGATACCGGCGCGCGCGGCTCCGCCGTCACCTTCATCGAGCGCGGCGTCGGCGATGTGCTGATCGCATGGGAGAACGAGGCGTTCCTCGCGATGAAAGAGACGGGCAGGGGCCGGTTCGAGATCGTGGTGCCGTCGATGTCGATTCTCGCCGAGCCGCCGGTGGCGGTGGTCGATGCCGTTGCCGCGAAGAAGGGAACCCGTGACGCCGCTGACGCCTATTTGAGATACTGGTATACGAAAGAGGGGCAGGAGATTGCCGCCCGCCACGGTTACCGCCCGCGCGACGCCGAGGTCGCCAGGGCGCACGCGGCCTCGTTCGCCAAGGTCGACCTGTTCACCATCGACGAGGTGTTCGGCGGCTGGACCAAGGCGCAGAAGACGCATTTCGGCGAAGGTGGCATCTTCGACCGGATCTATCGGGACTGACGGCCCGCCACGACAGCCGCACACGCCGTTTGGGGGCGCGTTTGAAGGGACAGGCGAGACGCAGCACGCTGCCGGGATTCGGCCTCACCATGGGGCTGACCCTGACGTGGCTGTCGCTGATCGTGCTGATCCCGCTCGCCGGGCTGTTCGTTCAGACGTCCGACCTAAGCCCCGCCGAGTTCTGGGCCATCGTCACCAGCCGCCGCACGCTCAATGCTTTGAAACTGTCGTTCGGCCTGTCGCTGGCGGCCGCCGCGACCAGCCTTGTCATGGGCATGGTGGTGGTGTGGGCGCTGGTGCGCTACCGCTTTCCCGGCCGGCGGCTGTTCGACGCCATCGTCGATATTCCGTTCGCGCTGCCCACGGCGGTGGCCGGCGTGGCGCTGTCCGCGCTGTTTGCGCAAAACGGCTGGCTCGGCGCGCCGCTTGCGGCGCTCGGCGTCAAGGTCGCGTTCACGCCGCTCGGCATCTATGTGGCGATGGTGTTCATCAGCTTTCCGTTCGTGGTGCGCACGGTGCAGCCGGTGTTGCAGGACCTCGAGGCGGAGCTCGAGGAGGTCGCCGTCAGCCTCGGCGCCAATCGCTGGCATGTCGTCACCCGCGTCATCCTGCCGAGCATCATGCCGGCGATCCTCACCGGGCTGGCGCTCGCCTTCGCGCGCGCGGTCGGCGAATACGGCTCGGTGATCTTCATTGCCGGCAACCTGCCGAACGTGTCGGAGATCGCGCCGCTCCTGATCGTCATCAGGCTGTCCGAATACCGCTACGCCGACGCGACCGCCATCGCCGTGGTGATGCTGGTCGCGGCCTTTCTCGTCATCTTCGTCATCAACCGCATCCAGCGCCGGGCGCAGGCCCGCGCGCCGGCGTTGTGAGGCGCGATGGCTGAGGCCGAAAGTGCCACGCCCACGCCCACGCCCACGCGCGCCCGCGAGCCGCGCAACGACGCGCTGACCGAGCCGCGCCTGGTACGCTACGGCATCATCGCGCTGGCGGTGGCGTTTCTCACCGCGTTCATCGTGCTGCCGCTGGTGCTGGTGTTCGCGCAAGCCTTCAGAGAGGGCCTTGCCGCCTATGTCGCCGCGCTGGCCGACCCCGAGGCGCAGAGCGCCGTCCTGCTGACGCTGACGGTGGCGGCGATCTCGGTCGGGCTCAACCTGGTGTTCGGCGTGGTCATGGCCTGGGCGATCGCGAAATTCGAGTTCGCCGGCCGCACGCTGCTGATCAGCCTGATCGACCTGCCGTTCTCGGTGAGCCCGGTGATCGCCGGCCTCGTCTTCGTATTGTTGTTCGGCGCGCAGGGCGCGCTCGGCGCCTGGCTGATCGCCCGCGACGTTCCGATCCTGTTCGCGCTGCCGGGCATCGTGCTCGCCACCACCTTCGTCACCTTTCCGTTCGTGGCGCGCGAACTCATTCCGCTGATGTTGCAGCAGGGCACGCAGGAGGAGGAAGCGGCGATCTCGCTCGGCGCCTCGGGCTGGCGCGCGTTCGTCCGCGTCACGCTGCCCAACATCAAGTGGGGGCTGATCTATGGCATTCTGCTGTGCAATGCCCGCGCCATGGGCGAGTTCGGCGCGGTGTCGGTGGTGTCCGGCCACATCCGCGGCGAGACGAATACCATGCCGCTGCTGGTCGAAATCCTTTATAATGAATACCAGATCATGGCCGCCTTTGCCGTCGCCTCGCTGCTTGCGGCTCTCGCGGTGGTGACGCTGGTGGTCAAGGCGGTGCTCGAACGGCGGCTCGCGGAAGGACGGCGGCAACGTGACCATTGAGGTGCGCAACATCGTGAAGCGGTTCGGCGCCTTTGCCGCGCTCGACCATGTCGATCTCAGGGTCGAGACCGGCGAACTGGTGGCGCTGCTCGGCCCGTCCGGCTCCGGCAAGACCACGCTTCTGCGCATCATCGCCGGGCTCGAATGGCCCGACGAGGGCGATATCCGCTTCGACGGCGAGGACGCGCTGAAGCAGGGCGCCGGCGAGCGCCATGTCGGCTTCGTGTTCCAGCACTATGCGCTGTTCCGCCACATGAGCGTATTCGAGAACGTCGCCTTCGGCCTGCGCGTGCAGCCGCGCGCCGTGCGCAAGAGCGAGGCCGCGATCCGCGCCCGCGTCCACGACCTGCTCGACCTCGTGCAGTTGCGCTGGCTTGCCGAGCGCTACCCGAGCCAGTTGTCCGGCGGCCAGCGCCAGCGCATCGCGCTGGCGCGTGCGCTCGCCATCGAGCCGCGCATCCTGCTGCTCGACGAGCCGTTCGGCGCGCTCGACGCCAAGGTGCGCAAGGAACTGCGCCAGTGGCTGCGCACGCTGCACGACGAGATCCACGTCACCTCGCTGTTCGTCACCCACGACCAGGAGGAGGCGCTGGAGGTCGCCAACCGCGTGGTGGTGATGGACAAGGGCCGCATCGAGCAGGTCGGCACGCCGGCGGAGGTCTACGACAACCCGAGGACCGCCTTCGTCCACGCTTTCATCGGCGAGTCGATCGTGCTGCCGGTCGAGGTGCGCGACGGCCGGGTGCGGCTCGGCGCCAGCGATCTCGACCTTGCCGTCGACGGCGCGGCCTCCGGCCCCTCGCAGCTGTTCGTGCGCCGTCACGACATGGATGTCGGCCCGGTCGGCTCCGGCGCCCTCGAAGGCGCGGTGCGCCGCGTGCGCACCTTCGGCCCGGTGCAGCGGGCCGACGTCGCGCTCACCTCGGCCGGCGGCGAAACGCTGATCGAGATCGACACCCCGCGCGACCGCCGGCTGGCGCCGGGCGACGTCGTCGGGCTGCATCCGCGCCGCTATCGCATCTTTGCCGCCGAGGCGTGACGCCGCGCCGCCCCCGCGCTATGCTGACACCGGCCGGCCGGTCCGAAGAAGCGAGGGTCGGACCTGTCGCGGCGGCACCATCAATCGACTTGCCGCCGGGCCGGCCGCCCCGCCGCCCCGCCACCGATCGGGCCGCGCCGCCACGCTCCCCGGTTCGCGTTCACGATTAAGCCACGGTTGATGTGCAACAACGGCTCCCTTCCTTGGGGGATTTTCGATGTTGCGGATGATTGTGGCCGGCGCCGGACTCGTGCTCGTCCTGGCGCTCGGCGGCTGTGCCGACCGCCCGCCGCCGGACCAGCCGGCCTTTTATCTCAGCATGGCGCATGGCGGCGCCAAGCTCGACAGCGCGGTCGCGGCCTCGATGATTTCCGGCTATCGCCGCAACAACGGGCTCGATGCCGTCACCGTCGATGCGCAGCTGACCGCCGCCGCCGAAGCGCAATCGATGGCCATGGCGAGGCAGAACAAGCTCGACCACAACGCCGGCGGCGTGCTGATCAAGCGCATCAAGGCGGCGGGCTTCGAGCCGTCGCTGGCGGTCGAGAACATCTCGGCCGGTTATCACACGCTGGCGGAAGCGTTTTCCGGCTGGCGCGATTCGCCGCCGCATCGCGACAACATGCTCAAGAAGGGCGTGACCCGGATGGGGATCGCCGCGACCTACGCGCCCAATACGAAGTACAAGGTGTTCTGGACCCTGATCCTCGCGGCGCCCGATGCGCGATGACGGCGACGTGACGGTGGCCGCACCAAAGGCCGATTGACGCCGGGCCCAAGTCTCGCCACGGTGCATCGACCCTTCCGCTTTGCGCATGCGCTGATGGACGACAGCCCCGCCACATTTCCCACCACCCCCGCCATGTCTGCCGGAGCGCACCGCGTGCTGGTGCTGCAAGGCGGCGGCGCGCTCGGCTCCTATCAGGCCGGCGCCTACAAGGCGCTGTGCGAGCACGGTTTTGAGCCGGACTGGATCGCCGGCATCTCGATCGGCGCCATCAATGCCGCGATCATCGCCGGCAATCCGGCCGAGCTGCGGGTGCAGCGCCTTAAGGAATTCTGGGACATGGTGTCGGCGCCGGTGCCGTGGACGCCGAAACTCGCCAGCGATGGCGGCCGTTCGTTCTTCAACGAGGCGAGCGCGGCGACGGTGGCGGCGTTCGGCGTGCCGGGCTTTTTCACGCCGCGCTTTCCGCCGGCGCAGTTTTTGCCGTCGGCGCGGGTCGACAATCTCAGCTATTACGACACCACGCCGCTGCGCGCGACGCTGGAGCGGCTGGTCGATTTCGACCGCATCAATGCCGGCATCACGCGGCTCAGCGTCGGTGCGGTCAACATCAAGACCGGCAACTTCGCCTATTTCGACAACGCCCGCCAGCGCCCCGGCCCCGAGCACATCATGGCCTCGGGGGCGCTGCCGCCCGGGCTGCCGGCGGTCGAGATCGGCGGCGAGTTCTACTGGGACGGCGGTGTCGCCTCCAACACCCCGCTCGACTATGTGCTCGAGCAGGACTCGCGCGACGATCTGCTGATCTTCCAGGTCGATCTGTTCAGCGCCCGCGGGCCGCTGCCGACGACGCTGTTCGAGGTCGCCGAGCGCGAGAAGGACATCCGCTATTCGAGCCGCACCCGCCTCAACACCGACCTCAACAAGCGCATCCGTCACGCGCGGCGGGCGCTGCGCGCGCTGATCGCCAAACTGCCGGAGGAATTGAAGTCGGACCCCTCCGTCGCCATCCTCAGCGAGGCGGCGAAGGAAAACAGCGTCACCGTGGTGCACCTGATCTACCGGCGCAAGACGCACCAGTCCTCGTCGAAGGACTACGACTTCTCGCGGCTCAGCATGCGCGACCACTGGCGCGCCGGCGAGGAGGACGTGCATCGCTCGGTGCAGCGCCCGGAGAAACTGGCGCAGCGGCCGGACGAGGAGACACTGGTGGCGCTCGACCTCACGCCGCCCAACGGCAGTTCTGGATCGTAGCGCCCGCGCGGCACGACAACGAAGCAAGGAGAACGACATGGCGACGCTGACAGGCAAAACGGCGGTGGTGACGGGTTCGACCAGCGGCATCGGGCTTGCCTATGCGCGGGCGCTGGCGGCCGCCGGCGCCAACGTGGTGATCAACGGCTTTGGCGATGCGAAGGATATCGAGGCCGAGCGTGCCCGCATCGAGGCCGACTTCAAGGTGAAGGCGGCCTATTCGCCGGCCGACATGACCAAGCCCGCCGAGATCGCCGGCATGATCGCGTTCGGCGAAAAGACCTTTGGCGCGGTGGACATCCTCATCAACAATGCCGGCATCCAGTTCGTCTCGCCGATCGAGGAGTTTCCGGTCGAGAAGTGGGACGCGATCATCGCCATCAACCTGTCCTCGGCGTTCCATGCGATCCGCGCCGCCGTGCCGGGTATGAAAAAGCGCGGCTGGGGCCGCATCATCTCCACCGCCTCGGCGCATTCGCTGGTGGCCTCGCCCTACAAGGCCGCCTACATCGCGGCCAAGCACGGCATCGCCGGACTGACCAAGACGGTGGCGCTGGAGCTGGCGCAGTCCAAGATCACCTGCAACTGCATTTCGCCGGGCTATGTGTGGACGCCGCTGGTCGAGAAGCAGATTCCCGACACCATGAAGTCGCGCCACATGACCAAGGAGCAGGTCATCAACGACGTGCTGCTGGCGGCGCAGCCGACCAAGCAGTTCGTCACCGTCGAGCAGGTCGCGGCGCTGGCGGTGTTTTTGTGCGGCGAGGAGGCCAGCCAGATCACCGGTGCCAACCTGTCGATCGACGGCGGCTGGACCGCGGCGTAGAGCATGATCCCGAAAAGCCCGCCCTCGGGCTTGACCCGAGGGTGGGAACCGGTTTTCGGGTAGGATCATGCTCAAACAAAAATAATCGAGGTGCCCGATTCAACACGGTCGAGTCAGGCACTCCGACTCCGCGCGCGGCCGTGGCCGAACGCCAGCACGTTGAGGCCGGTCGCGCGCTTCGCCATCCAGAACAGCAGCACGGTCTCGAACGACAGCGCGATCGAGGTGGCGGCGGCGGCGCCGTGGGCGCCGTAGGCCGGGATCAGCGCAAGGCACAGCGCAACGTTGGCGACGAAGGCCAGCGCATAGGCGAGCGCGCACAGATACTGGTGCCCGAGCATGTTCAACAGCCGCTCGACCGGGCCGGTGGCGGCGCGCACCACGAGGCCGATCACGGCGATGAACATGATGTCGTAGCCGGCGACGAACTGCGGGCCGAACAGCCACAACAGCGGCTTGCCGAGCGCGAGCAGGACCAGCGTCGCCGACACCGTCGGCCAGAACGTCCAGCGGCTGGCATAGGCGACGTAGGCCGCGAGCCCCTCGCGGTCGCCGTTCACATGATAGCTGGTGAAGCGGTGCGCGGTGGTCGCCGCCATCGCGAAATGGATGAAGGAGATCAGCGCCACCGTCTTGATCACCGCGAAGTAGAGGCCGACCTCGGCGGCCGGGCGGAA
Source organism: Xanthobacteraceae bacterium (assembly GCA_039808405.1). Taxonomy (GTDB): domain Bacteria; phylum Pseudomonadota; class Alphaproteobacteria; order Rhizobiales; family Xanthobacteraceae; genus PRO6. Next base: position 2,085 of record JBDHSY010000028.1, on the reverse strand, counting down.
CTGCTGGAGCAGCAGCACGTCGCAGTAGGACAACAGCAGGTAGAAGCCTTCCACCATCATGATCGGCAGCGACACCGCGATCCAGCCGCGCAGGTCGCGGGTCCTGGCGCCGCGCGGCACGGTGCGGGCGAGGCGGCGGTTGAGCACCAGGAGTTGCCCGGTCATCGCCAGCCACACCGCGGCGCTGCTCGCCACCATCGCCGTCGTGGCGTCGATCCCCATGCCGAGCGCGAAAGCGCCGGCGACGAAGCCGATGATCAGCGTCTGGCGGACGATGAACTGCGGCAGTTGCGCCAGCGGCACCCAGTCGTAGGAGCGGGCGATGCCGTCCTGGGTGTTGGCGACGACGAACGGCGGCAGGATGGTGCAGCCGACATAGAGCGGCGCGACGGTCGCGGGATCGAGCCAGGGCGTGATCAGCCAGACCACGGCGGCGAGCGTCAGCGCCACCGCCGAGGAGGCCACGAGCGTCAGCCAGCGGCTGCCCGACAGGAAACCGCGCAGGGCGTCGAGATCGCCGCGGGCGCGGTATTCGGGAATGAGTTTTTGCGCGCCGACCGCGATGCCGAAATCCAGCATGCTCCCGAGCAGCAGCACCCAGGTCCAGACGTAGACGTAGACGCCGTAGTCGGAGGCATCCATCCAGCGCGCCAGCAGGATCTGCACGACATAGGCGAGGCCGGCGGAGATCACGCGGATGGCGAACACGGTGCCGGCCAGCCGATTGGTGATCGAGGCGTCGCTGTCGCCGCCGAGCACGGCGCGCAGCCACGCCACCGGTCCGGTGGCAGGGCCACCGCCTCGGTCTGCTCCGGGTCCAGAGGTCATGGCCGCCGCATCGGGATGTCCGGGGGTACAGGGTCGCCGGTGCCGTGGCGCGGCGCGATCCAGGAGGCCGCAGTATCGCAACCGTTCGTTAACATAGGGTTCGGCCGGCGGGCCGCGTCGCTGCGAGAGGTCGCGGCCGGGAGGTCGCGCTACGAGAAGAAGGCGAGCTTGTCGGCCTGCGTCATGCGTCGTAGCGCCGCGAGCGCGTCGGCGGCCGGCGGGGCGGGCAGCGTCACCATCCCCTCGGTCAGCAGCGTCTGGCCGAGCGAGAGGGGCGCTTCCTCCTGCGGCGGCTCGTCGGCCGCAGGCGTGGCGGCAGGGGCGGGCGTCGGGGCCGCACGGATCGGCTCCGGGGCAGGGGTTGCCGCGAGCACGGCTGCCGGCGGCGGTTCGGTCATGGCCGCCTCAGGCGCGGGGACGTCGATGGCCGGGACGTCGGCGGGCGGTGGCGGCGCCGTTCGGATCGGCTCCGCGGCAGGGGCCGGCTTCGGCGCGGGAGTTATGTCCGTGACTGGGGCCGGGCTGCCGGCGGCGTCGAGGCGCGCCTTGAGGGTCTCGAACACGGCAAGCGCCTCGGCCGCCTGCGCCAGCGCGGCGCGGCCCTCGTCGATCACCCGCACGAGCTCGGCCGCTGCCGCGGGCGGCGCGGCCGGCGGCGGCCCGGCCTCGCCTGCCGCCAGCCGCGCCTCGATGCGCGCCACCGCGTCGAGCACCATGACGGTGTCGGCATTGCGCTGGCGGCGGGCGAATTCCTCGAGAAACCGCCGTCCGCGCGCGGTCCCCTGCAACGCGCCGAGCAGCGCGGCGAACTCCGCCTCGTCGGCGGCGTCGTCACGGGGCGGCGGTGGCGACAGGGCGGTGGCTGCGTGCTCGGCCATCTCGGTCTCGTCGGCGCGGGAACGGTGCGGAACCTAACGATCACCACGATCCCGGCCGAGTCGCAATCGAATTGATGCCGCAGCCGGATACCCACCTCAAAGCGTTCGCGCCAGGTCCCCCTTGACCCGGCGCAGCGGAATCGAGCTTTCGATCGAGGCGACGCCGGGCACCTTGGTCAGTCGCCCGACAAGGAAGGTCTCGAACTCGACCAGATCGGCCGCGGCGATGCGCAACAGATAGTCGCGGTTGCCGGTCATCAGCCAGCAATCCACCACCTCGGGAAAGCGCCGGATCGCGGCCTCGACCTCGGCCAGCGCGCCGTCGATCTGGCGGTCGAGCCGGACGGAGACGAACACCGACACCCCGAACCCCAGCGCC
>JBDHSY010000027.1:0-14308 GCA_039808405.1 Xanthobacteraceae bacterium | reverse complement strand
GGATATTCGGCCACCCACGAGAACGCATAGGGCGCGACCAGGGCGGTGAACAGGCCGCCGACCATGCCGCCGAACGACAGCGCCACGTAGAAGCCGGTGAGATAGGCGGCCGGCGGCCGGGTGCGCGCCAGTTCGCCGTGGCAGGCGAGCGCGATGACGAAGAAGCACGCCAGATGCCCGCCCAGCGTCAGCGGCAGATTGTAGACGCTGCCGATGCCGATCAGCAGGACGGCACCACCGATGGCCAGCGGCGACAGCGCCAGCACGACGCGGTGCGGCAGCGGCGGCCGCGACATGAACACCAGCACCCAGGTCAGAAGATAAAGCGACAGCGGCAGCACCCACAGCAGCGGCGCGGCGGCGACGTCGGCCGAGATATGCGCCGTCACCGCCACTAAAAGGCCGGACGGCACCGCGGCAAGAAACACCCAGCGCAGCCTGAGGCGCCACGCCGGCGGCGGCGCGGCCGGCGCATCGATATCGGCATCGCTCCGGGCCGGCGCGCGCAGCAGCACCACGCCGCAGGCGGCGATCAGCACGATCAGCAGGGCATACCCCACGGTCCACGCCAGATTCTGCGCATGCAGTGTCAGCACCGGCTCGATCACGAGCGGATACGACAACAGCGCGAGAAAGCTGCCGACATTGGAGGCGGCGTAGAGGAAATACGGATCGCCGCCATGCGGATGGCCGGAGCGGGCGAACCAGGCCTGCAACAGCGGATTGTTGGCGGCGAGCGCGAAGAACGGCAGGCCGATCGAGACGGCGAACAGGCCGAACAGCCACAGCGCCGTGAACGACGGCGGCGGCGCGCCCCAGCCGCCCGCAATCGACAGCGGCAGCGTGACGAAGGCGGCCGCCAGCAGCACCAGATGCACCGCCACGGCGACGCGCCGCGACGCCGCCGTGGTCAGCCAGTGCGCATAGGCGTAGCCCGCAAGCAGCAGCGTCTGGAAGAACGCCATCGCCACCGACCACACCGCCGGCGAACCGCCGAGCCGCGGCAGCACCATTTTGGTGAACAACGGCTGCACCGAGAACAGCAACAGCGCGCTGAGGAAGATCGCGGCGGTGTAGAGCACGAGGATCGCGGCGTTGCGCGAGGCGGCTTCGGGCAAGGCAGCTTGGGGCGAGGCGGACAACATGGCAACTCCGTCGCAGACCCGGCGGCCGGGCGGCGGATACCATCACAAGCCGTTCGCGGCAGCAATGCGGCGCATGGCGCGGGGCGCGCGGTTACGCTACACCATGCGCCATGGCGGATTACGATGCGATCATCGTCGGCGCGGGACACAACGGCCTCACCTGCGCCGCCTATCTCGCCATGGCGGGCCTCAGCGTGCGCGTGATCGAGCGGCGCAAGGCGGTCGGCGGCGCGGCGGTGACGGAGGAATTCTGCCCCGGCTTCCGCAACTCGGTCGCCGCCTACACCGTGAGCCTGCTCAACCCGAAAGTGATCGCCGACCTGCGGCTTCACGAGCATGGATTGCGCATCGTCGAACGCCGCGCCCAGAATTTTCTGCCCGCGCCCGACGGCAGTTTTCTGCTCACCGGCGACACCTGCACCCGCGAATCGGTGGAGCGACTTTGTCCGGGCGACGTCGCGCGCATGGAGACGTTCAACCGCGAACTGGAACGCATCGCCGACGTGCTGCGCGCCTTTGTGCTGCGCGCGCCGCCGAACCTCGTCGAAGGTTTCAGCCTGGCGGCGCTGCGCGAGGGCGCCAACGCGCTCGCGACGGCAAACATCCTGCGCGGGCTGCCGGTCGAGGACGCGCGCAACCTGCTCGACCTGTTCACCCGCTCGGCCGGCGACATGCTGGACGAGCGCTTCGAACACGACCTCGTCAAGGCGCTGTACGGCTTCGACGCCGTGGTCGGCAACTACGCCAGCCCCTACGCGGCAGGCACCGCCTACGTCATGCTGCATCATGCCTTCGGCGAGGTGAACGGCAGGAAAGGCGTGTGGGGCCATGCCATCGGCGGCATGGGCGCGATCACGCAGAGCATGGCGGTGGCGGCGCGCGCGGCCGGGGCGGAGATTTCAACCGGCACCGGCGTGCGCGACATCATCGTCGAGGGCGGCCGCGTCTGCGGCGTCGTGCTGGACAACGGCGAGACGGTGCGCGCGGCCTACGTCGTCAGCAACCTCAATCCGACGCTGCTTTATGGCCGCCTGATGCCGCAAGGCAGCGTACCGGACGTCTTCGCACAGCGCATCGCGCGCTGGCACAACGGCTCCGGCACCTTCCGCATGAACGTGGCGCTCGACCGGCTGCCGTCGTTCACGGCGCGGCCCGGCAATGGCGACCACCTCACCGCCGGCATCGTCATTGCGCCGAGTCTCGCCTACATGGATCGCGCCTGGCACGACGCCCGTGCCGAAGGCTGGAGCCGGGCGCCGATCGTGGAGATGCTGATCCCCTCGACGCTCGACGACAGCCTGGCGCCCAACGGCGCCCATGTCGCCAGCCTGTTCTGCCAGCACGTCGCGCCGCACCTGCCAGACGGCGCCTCGTGGGACGACCGCCGCGACACCGTCGCCGACCTGATGATCGATACCGTCGAGGCCTATGCCCCCGGCTTCAGGGCGAGCATCGTCGGCCGCCAGGCGCTGTCGCCGCTCGATCTCGAACGCGAGTTCGGACTGATCGGCGGCGACATCTTCCACGGCGCGTTGACGCTGAACCAGTTGTTCTCGGCGCGGCCGATGCTCGGGCATGCCGACTATCGCGGGCCGCTCGCAGGGCTTTACCACTGCGGCTCCGGCAACCACCCCGGCGGCGGCGTCACCGGCGCGCCGGGGCACAATGCGGCGGCCGTCGTGCTGCGCGACCACCGCGCGCTGTTCCGCTGACCGGCGCGCTTTGCGCAACACTCCTGCACAAGCCTGTGGAGAGGCGGCGGGAAACTCCCTTCACATCCTGTGGATAACGCCGTCCACAAGCTGTGGATAACGGTGTGGGCGACGGGTAGTGTCTCAGTTTGAAATCTGAGGCCTTGAACAAGGGTCGCTCCAGCTTAGCTCCCGTGATATGCTTAGCGCAAAGCAGGAGCAAGTATGCCTAGAGGCCCTAAAGGCGAGAAGCGCCCCGGCGACGTGGTCGAGGCCGCCGTCATGGTCGGCAAGATCGCCACCGGAGAGATAGATGACCTGACCACCGAGGACGGCAAGAACGCCGCCGCGGTTGCACTTGGGCGCATGGGCGGTAAGGCGCGCGCGGCAGGGATGACCGCCAAGAAGCGGTCGGAGATCGCCAAGAAGGCGGCAGTTAGACGGTGGGGAAAAGGTCGGGTTGTTCGGGCGAAGAAAGAGCCTGCTTAGCCCCCTCATTGACGATGCCGTCTCGAATGCCACGCATAATGACATACGGCTGCATCGCAGGATTTCCAAAGCGGAATCTGTAAGCTCGGGCCTCTCCAGATCGATCAAGTATTCTGCCGCGCTTTCCAGCGAAATCTCCAAGCGTGTCTTGGAAATTGGCGATTTCAATTGGTCTTTTTAGAATGTCAGACAGCGGGTCGCGGACCGCTGCTGGCGTGAAAAAACCCGCGTCATCGACTTTTGCCAGCGCGCAAGCAGTTAGGACGTGGCGGAACAGCGCTCTCGCTTGATTGCTGCGAGTGGCATTCTCGTAAGAATCCTTCAGAGTTTGCTGCGATGATTCAAGAACTGCGCTAATCGCCGCATCTACGTCGGCCTCGCCAATAGCTAGACGACCATCATCAAGCGCATTGTAAACAGCGAACTTTCCAAGAGCATGAACATATGCGGGAAGGCCTTTTGACAGATTGATGATCTTCCACTTTCCGTCTGGAACTATCGTCATTCCAAGCTGGGCAAGCCGCTTTTCTAAAACTTCGCGCCGCTCATCAACGGGCATTCGTGGCATATGGACTTGTTCGGCGCAGCGCTCGATTGACTCATGCTGTGCTATTAGCTCGCCCACGTTATCAGCGACGCCCACGACGATGACCGTAACGTTTACGCCGTCATCGGAAAGAGATTTGACAATATTCGCCAGAGTTTGGCTGGTCGCTGGGTCGTTTATTTCGTTGAACTCATCGATGACAACAATTGGAATTTCTGCGGCTTTGAACAGGCTCATCTCATTCAGAAAATCATCAATGGTCACATCGCCGGGATAAAAGTCGCTGACATTGTAGGCCTTCTCTCCTTCACCATAGTCGGCCCTAAAGTGAATTCTTGAAAAGATACGCTTTGCAATGACCGAGAATGTATCGCCGGGAAATGCCTGAACGCGAACGTGCCTCACAATTTGCGGGCCGCGCGGCAGAAAGAACGGAATGATTTGGGCCATCGATGATTTGCCGACGCCTCGCTCGCCGAACACGATGACGTGACGCCCCCTTTCGCCGATAGCTTCCAGGATCTTGTGAGCTTGCTGTTGGCGGCCCGCAAACAACTCCGCCACTGCAATCGGTGCGGAGGGTGTAAACAATTGATTTGCCTCAAATTTCTTTGGGTGAGCGTCTTGAATAGAGATTGCTCTTCTCGCCATAACGGCTACCTCCAAGCGTCTGCGCCACACGCTAGTTGGTAAACTAGCGTATAGACTTTACCAACTCAAGCTCAGACTTGGGATAGTGGCGCGCTTACTTGATGTTTGTGCTTGACGCTAAGCATAGAAGTTCAGATACTCGGGGCATGAACAAATTGCCCCTGCAAACCCGCGTCCAAATCCTGACCATGCTCTGTGAAGGCAGCAGCATGAGGTCGATCAGCCGGATAACCGGCGTGTCGATCAACACCGTGACGAAGTTGCTAGTAGATGCGGGAATGGCCTGCGCGGCATTTCACGACGCTACGGTTCGCAATGTCCCGGCTGTCCGCGTTCAGTGCGACGAGATTTGGTCGTTTGCCTATGCCAAGAATAAGAACGTCAAATTCGCGAAGGCTGCGCCGGAGGCGGCTGGCGACGTTTGGACGTGGACCGCGCTGGATGCCGACTCCAAGCTGATCGTCTCATGGCACGTTGGCGACCGCAGCCAGCACACCGGCATTTTATTCATGGCCGATTTGAAGGCTCGGCTCGCCAATCGCGTTCAACTCACCACAGACGGCCACAAGGCTTATTTGAAGGCCGTTGCGGAAGTCGATTTCGATGCTGACTATGCGATGCTGAACAAGATTTTCGCGACCGATTATGCTGGCCCCGGCCGCTATAGCCCGCCCAAGTGCATCGGCGCGGTGAAAGAGGCGATCATGGGCAACCCTGATCCGCAGCATGTCAGCACGTCGTTTGTCGAGCGCCAGAACCTCACCATGCGCATGTCAATGCGCCGGTTCACCCGCCTGACCAATGCGTTCTCCAAGAAATTCGAAAACCATTGCCACGCGCTGGCGCTGTATTTCTTCTTTTATAACTTCTGCCGCGTTCACAAGACGCTCGGCGCGACCCCGGCCATGGCGTCGGGCTTGGTCGATCACGTCATGAAGATGGAAGATGCCGTTGCGCTGATTGACACGCGCGTTCCCAATCAGGTGCGTGGCCCTTATAAGAGGCGGAGCCCCGAAGAAATTTCAAACTGAGACACTACCGGGCGACGCCGCGGCGCGCCTGCGGACATCCTGTGTCGAAACGCCGTACAAATGCCGGACGATCCTGTGTATGGGTTGTTCGCAACCTGTGGAGAGCCGGCGGACGCGCCGGCCGCCGCCTTATCGTTTTCCGCGAGTGTCCGAGTGTCCATGACGTCCGCCACCCCGCCCGCCATCCGCGCCACCTTCGCCGTGCCCGACGAGGCGAGCGGACGCCGCATCGCCGACATCCTCGCCGAGAGCATCGACACCGATAGCGCGGCCGTCACCGCGTTCGAGCAGCCGGGCGGCGGCTGGGCGGTGACGCTGCATTTCGCCGCCGCGCCCGACGAGGCCGCGTTGCGCGATCTGGTGGCGCTGGCGGCCGGCGCGGAGGCCGCCGCCGCGCTCGCCCTCGATACGGTCGCGGCGCAGGACTGGGTGGCGGCCAGCCTCGACGGTTTGAAGCCGGTGGAAGCCGGCCGCTTCGTCGTTCATGGCCGCCACGACCGCCATCGCGTCCCGGCCAACAAGCTCGGCATCGAGGTGGAGGCGGCGCTCGCCTTCGGCACCGGTCACCACGGCACCACGCGCGGCTGCCTGCTGCTGCTCGACGACGTGCTGCGCCGGCACCGGCCGGTGCGCGTGCTCGACCTCGGCACCGGCACCGGCGTGCTGGCGATCGCCGCCGCCAAGGCGCTGCGCCGCCCCATCCTTGCCAGCGACATCGACGCGCAGGCGGTGCGCGTGGCGCACGACAACGCCCGCCGCAACGGCCTCGGCGAATTCGTCGATTGCATCCAGGCCGCCGGCCTCGGCGCGCCGGCCTTTGCGGCATGGGGACCGTTCGACCTGGTGCTGGCCAACATCCTCGCCAATCCGTTGCGGGCGATGGCGACCGACCTCGCCCGCCACCTTGCGCCGAACGCGCTGGTCATCCTGTCGGGGCTGTTGCCGGCGCATGCCGGGCCGGTGATCGCCGCCTATCGCGCACGCGGCCTGCGGCTCGCGCGGCGGCTCGACGTCGAAGGCTGGTCCAGCCTGCTGCTGCGCGCCCCGCAGGCGCCGCGGCGCATTGCCGGCCATCGCAAGCAGCTTTAGGTTCACCCCATGTTTGAAGCACGCTTCCAGACGTTCGAGGATGCCGAGGGCGGCGTCGCGCTCGCCGCCCGGCTCGCGGCGCTGCGCGCGGAACTGGCGAGCCGCGGCCTGACCGGTTTTGTGGTGCCGCGCGCCGATCAGCACCAGAACGAATATGTGCCGCCGGCGGAAGAACGATTGGCGTGGCTCACCGGCTTCACCGGCTCGGCCGGGCTCGCCGTGGTGCTGCGCGAACAGGCCGCGCTGTTCGTCGACGGCCGCTACACGCTGCAAGCGGCGCAGCAGGTCGACGAGCGTGCCTTCCGCGTGGACTCGCTGATCGCCCCACCGCCGGAGGACTGGATCGCCGCGCACCTTGCGCCCGGCGACCGCCTCGGCTTCGACCCGTGGCTGCACACCAGCAACGCGGCGGACAAATTGCAGGCCGCCTGCGCGCGCGCCGGCGCAACGCTGGTCGCGGTCGAGGGCAACCCGATCGATACGGTGTGGCGCGAGCGCCCTGCCCCGCCGCTCGGCGCCGTCACCGTCCATGGCCTGAGCCTCGCCGGCGAGGACGTTGCCGCAAAACTCGCGCGCATCCGCGCCGATCTCGCCCGAAGCGGCGTCGCCGCCCAGGTGCTGTCCGATCCGCACGCCGTAGCGTGGACCTTCAACATCCGCGGCGCCGACGTCGCCCATACGCCGCTGCCGTTATCCTATGCCGTCGTGCCGCGCGAGGGCCGGCCGACGATCTTCATCGACGCCCAAAAGCTGTCCAACAGCGCGCGCGACCATCTCGAACAGACCGCCGATGTCGCGGCCCCCGAGACGCTCGCCCCGCGCCTTGCCGAACTGGCCCGTGACGGCGCGGCCATCGGCCTCGACAGCGCCACCGCCGCCGACGCGCTGAGCCGGCTGGTGCGGGCGGCCGGCGGCGAGCCGCGCACCGCGCCCGATCCGGTCGCGCTGCTCAAGGCGGTGAAGAACGCGGTCGAAATCCGGGGCACGCGCACGGCGCACCGGCGCGACGGCGTGGCGCTGGCCCGCTTCCTCGCCTGGCTCGACCGCGAGGCGCCGAGCGGCCGCCTGACCGAGATCGACACCGTGGAAGCGCTGGAAACGTTCCGCCGCGACACCGGCGCGCTCAAGGACGTTTCCTTCCCGACCATCGCCGGCAGCGGCCCGAACGGCGCCATCGTGCACTACCGCGTCACCCGCCGGAGCAACCGCCGCATCGTGCCCGGCGACCTTTTGCTGATCGATTCCGGCGCGCAGTACGAGGACGGCACCACCGACGTCACCCGCACCATTGCGGTCGGCGAACCGACGGCCGAGATGCGCGACCGCTTCACCCGCGTGCTGCGCGGCCACCTCGCCATCGCCCGCGCGGTGTTTCCCGAGGGCACCAGCGGCGCGCAGATCGATGCGTTTGCCCGGCAGTACCTGTGGCAGGCAGGGCTCGACTTCGCCCACGGCACCGGCCACGGCGTCGGCAGCTACCTGTCGGTGCACGAAGGCCCGGCGCGCATCGCCAAGGTCGGCACCACGCCGCTGAAGCGCGGCATGATCCTGTCCAACGAGCCGGGCTACTACAAGACCGATGCCTACGGCATCCGCATCGAGAATCTGGAACTGGTGGTGGCCGCCGAGATCGCCGGCGCCGAGCAGCCGATGAACGCTTTCGAAGCGCTGACGCTGGCGCCGATCGACCGCCGCCTGATCGACACGGCAACGATGACGGCGGACGAGATCGCCTGGCTTGACGCCTATCACGCCCGCGTCGCGCACGAGATCGGTCCGCTGCTCGATGACGACGCTGTGAAGGCGTGGCTCGCCGCCGCGACCGCCTCGTTGTAGCGTCAGGCGTGCCGTTAAAACAGGCTGACGACGAACCGCGCCGAGATCAGCAGCAGGAACAGGCCGAAGGCGATTTCCAGCTTCCGCTTCGGCATTTTGTGCGCGAGCCTGACGCCCATCGGCGCCGTGAAAATGCTGGTCGGCATCACGATCAGCGAGGCGATCAGCGAGACATAGCCGAGCGCGAACGGAAACTGCAGCGCGCCGACGCCCGGGTTGGCCGCCGCCGCCGGCCAGCCGGCATAGATGTAGCCGAGCGCGCCGGGGATCGAGATCAACACGCCGAGCCCCGAGGAGGTGGCGATCGCCTGATGGATCGGCCGGCCGTAGAACGTCATGAAGATGTTGGAGAGCTGGCCGCCGCCGATGCCCATCAGGGTCGAGAGCACGCCGATCAGCACCCCGTAGCCGCGCAGCACGATGCCACCGGGCAGGTCGCTGGCAAAACGCCAGCTATCGCGCCCGAACAACAGCCGGATCGCCGAGATGCCGGCGATCACCACGAACACGATCTTGAACAATTCCGCCGGCGCATAGCGCGCGATCAGGCTGCCGAGCACGACGCCGGCCACCACCGGTACGGCCCAGTTTCTCAGGACGCTGGCATCCACCGTCCGCGTTGCCCGGTGCGCGCGGTAGGAGCGGATCGAGGTCGGAATGATGATCGCAAGCGATGTGCCGACGCACAGCGGCATGCGCACCTCGTCCGGCACGCCGGTGACGCGGAACAGTTCGTACAGCACCGGCACCAGCACGGCGCCGCCGCCGACGCCGAACAGCCCCGCGAGAAAGCCGGTGACGCCGCCGGCGATCAGCAGCGCCACCACGAGCCACGCGACATCGACCATCGACAGCCCGGCGATCATGAAAAGCGTCCGAAGGGTGAGAGGACAGAGAGCATGATCCCGAAAAAGCCTGCCCTCGGGCTTGACCCGAGGGTGGGAACCGGTTTTCGGACAAGATCATGCTCAAACGAGAGATAATCGAAGAGTCTGAGTTCAACGAAGTTGGATCAGACTCGAGGGGAAACGGTAGCGCGATACGCGGCTGTAGCCGCTTCAACCCGGTGGTGGCAACCGCCGATCCGCCCGCGGCGCCGCCGCGGCGGCACCTCACTGGCTCGCCCACACGATGCGCGCGATCCACTCGATCTCGGCGACCGGCAGCGAGCGGTCGGCATGGGCCGGATTGAGCGAGCGCAGTTCGACGGCTTTCGCAGTGCGTTTGCGCAATTCCTTGGCCATCACCTCGCCGTCGCGCGTCTTGACCACGACGCGGTCGCCGCGCCGGATCGGCGCGGTCGGCGAGACCACGATCACGTCGCCGTCGCGGTAGGCCGGCTTCATGGAATCGCCGGAAATCTCCAGCGCATAGGCGTGCTCGTCGGACAGCGTCGGCAGCCCGACCTCGTCCCAGCCCTTGCCGACAGGGAAGCCGCCGTCGTCGAAATAGCCGCCGGCGCCGGCCTCGGCGAAGCCGAGCAGCGGCACCGTCTGCACCCGCCGCGGCGTTGCCTCCTCGATGAGCTGGACGAAGGCATCGACCGCGGTACCGGTCGCGGCCAGCGCCTTGGCGATCGACTCGGTCGAGGGCCAGCGCTCGCGACCGTCGCTGGTGATGCGCTTCGACTTGTTGAACGTGGTGGCGTCGAGCCCGGCCCGCTTGGCCAGGCCGGACGGCGACAGGCCGGAGCGGGCCGCAAGCCGGTCCAGCGCCGTCCAGATCTTGTCGTGGGTCAGCATGCGCGGTCCGTGCGTCGTCGGGGCAATGCGATGGGCGACTGGCCGGAATGTCCAATTAGGAATTATTACCTCATTCCGGTATCCCATGCAATCCGCCCCAAGACCGCCCCCAAGACCGCTTCAAGACCGCCACAATGCCGCTTGAAGGCAGCCGCCGGCACCGCTACGGTCCGCCCCGAGCGGTCGAAACCGCAGAAAACTCAAGGACAAACCTCGCGGTGCGCGCGATCTACAAGATTTGCCCCGCCTCCCTGTGGCGGGAGGCCGAGCGGCAGGGCTCATTTTCCGGCAGCGCCGACGACCGGCGCGACGGCTTCATCCATTTCTCGACCGCCGCGCAGGTGCCGGAGACGCTGAGCCGCCATTTCGCCGGCCAGCCCGGGCTGTTCCTGATCGCCGTCGATGCCGACCTGCTGGGCGACGCGCTGCGCTTCGAACCCTCGCGCGGCGGCGAGCTGTTTCCCCATCTCTATGGCGACCTCGACCCCGCCGCCGCCCTCTCCGTCACCACCCTGACGCTGCGCGCCGACGGCTCGCTCGATCTGCCGGACCTGCCGTCTTGATCCGGGCATTCGACGCGCTGTCGCTGCCGCTGTTGCGCCATCTCGATGCCGAGGACGCCCATCGGCTGGCGATCACCGGCCTGCGCCTGATGCCGCAGCTCGGCCGGCCCGCCGACGACCCGCGCCTGGCAGTGCGCGCCTTCGGCCTCAACTTTCCCAATCCGATCGGCATGGCGGCGGGTTTCGACAAGAACGCCGAGGCGCCCGACGCGCTGCTGCGGCTCGGCTTCGGCTTCGTCGAGATCGGCTCGGTGACGCCGAAGCCGCAGGGCGGCAATCCGCGCCCGCGGCTGTTCCGTCTCGAGGCCGATGGCGGCGTCATCAACCGCATGGGCTTCAACAACGACGGCGCGGACGCCGTGCTGCGCCGGCTGGCGGCGCGCGCACAGCAGGGCGGCATCGTCGGGGTCAATCTCGGCGCCAACAAGGATTCGCCCGACCGCACGGCCGACTACGTGACGCTGATCGAAACTTTTGCGCCGGTCGCGGCCTATTTCACCGTCAACGTTTCCTCGCCCAACACGCCGGGCCTGCGCAACCTGCAACAGGCCGGGGCGCTCGACGACCTGCTGATGCGCGTCACCGAGGCCCGCGAGCGGGTGCGCACCAACGCCGGCGAAACGCCGGTGCTGCTCAAGATCGCCCCCGACCTCAGCCTCGGCGAACTCGACGACGTGGTGCAGATCGCACGGAGTCGCCGCATCGACGGCATGATCGTCGGCAACACCACGCTGGCGCGCCCGCCCTCGCTGCGCGACCGCGCGACCGCGCGGGAAGCCGGCGGCCTGTCCGGGCGGCCGCTGTTTCCGCTGGCGACGCGGATGCTGGCCGAGACCTATGTGCGCGTCGAAGGCGCCTTCCCGCTGATCGGCGTCGGCGGCATCGATTCCGGCGGCGCCGCGCTGACCAAAATCCGCGCCGGCGCCAGCCTGATCCAGCTTTACTCGTCGCTGGTCTACAAGGGGCTCGGCCTCGTCGCCGACATCAAGACGGACCTCGTCTCGACGCTGCGGCATACGCAGCGCAGGTCGCTCGGTGAGATCGTCGGCGCCGACGCCGCGACGCTTACGGCGGAGCCCTGGCCGGCATAGCGCCGGGCGGCAGGCCGTCGAAGGACGTGCGCAGCAGCGCCGGATAGCGCAACGCCTGCAATGCGCCGCGCGCAACGAAGAACACCAGCAGCGCCGCCCACAGGCCGGCATTGCCGAGCGGCGTCAGCAGCGCCCATGCCGCGAGAAAGACGAGGAACGACACCAGCATCAGGTTGCGCATGTCGCGCGCCCAGGTCGCGCCGATGTAAACGCCGTCGTAGCCGTAGGCCATCACGCCGCAGACGGGAGCGAGCGCCGCCAGCACCATGAACTCGCGCGCCATGCGGCGCACCTCCGCGTTCGTCGTGGTGAGATCGATCAGGAACGTGCCGAACGCGAGGAACGCCACTGTCACCGCAATGGCAAAGATAAAGCCCCACATCAGCACCAGCTTGGTGGCGCGTGCAAAGCCGATGCGGTCGCGCGCCCCGACGCTGCGGCCGCAAAGCTGCTCGGCGGCGTTGGCAAGCCCGTCGAGAAAGAACGAGCCGACCAGGATGAAATTGCCGAGCACGGCATTGGCGGCGAGCGTGACGTCGCCGGCGCGCGCGCCCTGCGCGGTGAAGAACATGAAGGCGCCGACCAGCGCCGCGGTGCGCAGCATGATGTCGCGATTGACGGCCATCATCCGCGTGAGCTTGGCACGGTCGAGCAGCACCGCGCGCGGCACGCCGAGCGTGCCGCCGAGCAGGCGCGGCGCGATCGCGAGACCGACGACAAGGCCGAGCGCCTCGGCGAGGATCGCCGCCCACGCCGCGCCGGCAACGCCCATGCCGGCGCCCAGCACCAGCGTCAGCGTCGCCGCCATGTTGGCGACGTTGATGACGATCTGCACCGCCAGCGCAAGCCCGGCGCGGGCCCGGCCGATCATCCAGCCGAGCAGCACGTAGTTGGCCAGCGCCAGCGGCGCCGACCACATGCGGATCGTGAAATAAAGCGCAGCGGCGTCCGTCACTGCCGCGCTGCCGCCCATCAGCGGAAACACCACCAGCCGCAGCGGCACCTGCATCGCCACCAGCGCCAGCCCGATCACGGCGGCGATCAACAGGCCGCGCGCCAGCATCGCGCGCACTTCCAGCGGGTTCGATGCGCCGACCGCCTGCGCGGTGAACGCTACCGTCCCCATCCGCAGAAAACCGAACAGCCAGAACACGCAGTCGAAGATCACCGAGGCCATCGCCACGCCGCCGAGCAGCGCGGCCTCGCCGAGCCGGCCGATGGCGGTGGTGGCGACGATGCCGAGCAGCGGCGTGGTCAGGTTCGCGAGCATCGCCGGGACGGCGATGGCGAACACGCGCGCATGGGTGACGCGGAAGGCGACCTCCGGCACGACGGACCGCCGGCGTCAGCGCCCGCGGGGGGTGTTGACGAGGCGCGAGATCAGCCAGATCGGCACCACGATCACCGCGCCGAGCAGGAAATAGCGCCACAGCGTATCGATGGCGTCGAAGCCGAGGTCCCAGACGGTCCAGAACAGCCGGCGGATGCTGAAGATGATGTTCCAGGGGTCGAGGCCGATCACGGCCAGCACGACGCCGACCAGGATCGACAGCAGCACCAGCCGCAGCGCCACCCCGAGCGGCGAACCGCCGAGAAAGCGCGACAGACCGCTGTCGCGGGGCGGCAGGTGCGGCGGGGCCTCGAGCGGCCTGTTGTCCATCGGCATCGGAACCCTTTCCCGGCGCGATAGCCGCGCACGTACCGTTCAATGCTAGCGCGATTTGCCGCGAAGCAGAACCGCGCCTCACATGGTGCAGTGCATCGTCGGCGTCAAGCGGACCGTCGGCCCCGCCGCCAGCGGAAAACATCGCCACCCCAGCCGGCTGGCAGGCGTTTTGCTTGGCAAAGCAATTGCCAATTCGCTATAGGCAACCTGTCGGACAACGGCCGGCGCAGCACCGCAGGCGGCCGCCGCAGAACGCCGTGGGCCGGCGTATAAGTTATTCATTTCCTTGAGGCTATCGCCCCTTTCCCGCGCAGCGGAAGGAGCGCACCGGCCTCGCAAGGCGAGGATCATTGCACTATGCGGAGCGCGCTGGGCAGCCCCCGCGTCCTGTTGAGACGGCTCCGCGAGGTGATGGCGGAGCAGGTCAGCGCGCAGGAGCGCCTCGACAAGATCGTGGTGCTGATCGCCGCCAACATGGTGGCCGAGGTGTGCTCGACCTACGTCCTGCGGGTCGACAACACGCTGGAGCTCTACGCCACCGAGGGCCTCAACCCGGAGGCCGTCCACAACACCGTGCTGCGGCTCGACGAGGGCCTGGTCGGCCTGGTGGCCAGCGAGGCGACGCCCCTCAACCTGTCCGACGCCCACAGCCACCCGGCATTCTCGTTCCGCCCGGAGACCGGCGAGGAGATCTACCACTCCTTCCTCGGCGTGCCGATCCTGCGCGCCGGCAACACGCTCGGCGTGCTGGTGGTGCAGAACCGCGC
>JBDHSY010000026.1:0-14500 GCA_039808405.1 Xanthobacteraceae bacterium | reverse complement strand
CAACCGTCAGCGCATGGCGCAGCACGGTCAGCGCCGCCTTCATGTCGGGAGCGCCGGCAGTCGGCGGCGAACCGGTCGCCAGATGCTGTTCGAGAAACACGCCGGAGCGGCCGACGGCCGCCTTGAGCCCGGCCCCGTCGAGACGGCTCTCGCCGGGAAGACGCGTCGTCAGCACCTGCGCGACGGCCGCGCGCACCGCAGGCGCCAGCGCCGCCATCGGCGCCGCCGCCAGATCGGCAAACAGCGGGCTAAGTCCCCCCTGCCGGGTGGCGGCCTGGGTGGCAGCCGCGGTGACCGCCTGCATCTCGACGGCGCTCAGCACCGGCGAGACGGCCGGCGGCCTCGCCGCAGCCTGCGCCGCCGCAGCAGCCGTGGTCGCGGTCGTTGCGGCAGCCGATGCCTCGCCGGACGGCTGTGCGATCACCAACCGCAGCCCGTCGGCGCCCGGCGTCACCACGAAGCGCAGCGCTTGCCCCGCCTGCAACGGCACCTCGGAGGCAACGTCCAGCGTCAGCCCGGCAATGGCGATACGGACCAGATTGGCTTCGAGCAGCTTGACGACGGTGGCATCGATTGCCGCGCCCGGACGCAGCACGAGCGCGCTCGCGGCGGCATCGGAGGCCGCCACCGGACTGATCGGCAGGATGGGCGTGGGCATCGGGGCGGACCTCGCTCGGCCCGACCGTAGCCACGGGGCGTAAAACGCCCGTTAACCGGCCAGCGCCTTCAAAACCCCGGCCGCCGCGGCAAAATCGCGATGCGCCGCGGCACGCCGCGCCAGCGCCTCGGCATCCTCGCCCCAGGTGGCGAAATTCCAGTCCTCGTCCACGTTCGCCGCTGCCCACACCGCATCGGCGTCGCGCGCGCCGCGCGCCAGCGCCAATGCCAGCAGCGCCGAGCCGGTGATGGTCGTCACCACATGCAGCGCGCCGAGCGGCCACGGCCCCTCCGGCAGCGCGGCGCGCGCGGCCGCCAGCGCCGCGTCGGGCTGGCGCACGTGGATGATGCCTTCCGCCAGCATGAAATGCGCGCCGAGCGTCTCGCGCGCCCAGTCCAGCACGGGGTCCCAGTGCTGCGCCTGCCGCGCCACCAGCCCCTCGGGATGGCCGGCGCGATAGAAAAGCAGGTCGGAGCCGAAATACTTTGCGATGTCGTCGGCCACGGCCTCGCGGCGCTCGGTCACGCCGTCGATCACGCTGTTGGCGAGCCGCGTCACCGGCATGCTCATCGGGTCGAGAATCTCGCCTTGCGCGTTCCATTCCGCCGCCATCGTCTCGGCGATGGAGCGCACCGGCGCCGCGACCGCACGGCGGCCCGGCGTCTTCACCGGCCGGCCGTCGAGGGTCAGCGCAAAACCGTCGTCGCTCGCGGCCACCTCGGCCATTTTGTAGAACCGTTTGCGCTGCGGCCCCTGTGCCGACTGCCGCGCCGCCTCCTGCGGGTCGAGCGGCGATGGCCCAAAACCCTCCTCGAACAGTTCGCGCATCGCGTCCCTCGTCACTGCTGGTTGGCGCAAGCGCGTGAATACGCCGCGCGCTCGTTCGGACCAAGCCCCGCCGCGGCGGCCTCGTGCAGGCACCGCGTCATGCGGTCGCCGAAACCGTCCGGGCGCGCAGCCGGCCGCACCCTGCGCGGCGGCGCATCGAGTTGCGGCACCGCCGGCACCTCGATCTTCGGAGGTGGCGGCGGCGGTGGCGGCGGTGGCAGCACGGCCGGGTTGCCGGGCTGCGGCACGAGCTGGGCCGAAGCCGGCGACGCCAGCACGATCAGGACGGCGAGCGCGCCGGACAACAGTTGCTTCATCATGATCATGTCGGGCCGGCCGCGGGCCGGCGCAAGGCGCGGAGACCGGGCGGCGCTCAAGCGTCCGGCGCCTCGACGATGGGGTCGAACCGGGTGGCGTCGAACCCGAGCAGGTTCCACGATTGCTGCATGTGCGGCGGCAGCGGCGCGGTCGCATCGATCACCCCGCCGCGCGGGTGCGGCACGACGATGCGGCGCGCCAGCAGATGCAGGCGGTTCTGCAATCCGCCGGGCAACTGCCAGTTCTCCTTGTTGAAGTATTTTGGATCGCCGACGATGGCGTGGCCGATATGCGCCATATGCGCGCGCAACTGGTGGGTGCGCCCGGTGACCGGCTTGAGCGACACCCAGGCGAGCTTCTGCGCCGCGGTCTCGACCACCGCGTAGTAGGTCACGGCATGGCTGGCGCCGTCGTCGCCATGCGCGGCGATGCGCATGATCGAGTCTTCCTCGTTTTCCTCCTTGACGAGATAGGTCGAGATACGGCCCTGCTTCGGCTTGGGCACGCCCGCGACCAGCGCCCAGTAGATCTTGCGCGCCGAGCGATGGCGGAACGACCCCGTCAGCGCCGAGGCCGCGAAGCGGGTCTTGGCCACCAGCAGGCAGCCGGCGGTGTCCTTGTCGAGGCGATGGACGAGGCGCGGCCGCTGGCCCTTGGCGTCGCGCATCGTCTCCAGCATGCGGTCGATATGGCGCACCGTGCCGGAGCCGCCCTGCACCGCAAGGCCGGCCGGCTTGTTGAGCACCATGACGTCGTCGTCCTCGAACAGGATCATGGCGCGCAATTCGTCGTGCGTGCGCTGCTCGGCTTCCGAGAGATGGCCCGGCGCGCGCGGGGTATCGAGCCGCAGCGGCGGAATGCGGACGCGGCTGCCCTCCTCGAGGCGATCCTTGCTGTCGGCGCGGCGACCATCGACGCGCAGCTCGCCTTTGCGGACGATGCGCTGGATGTGGGAGAACGACAGCCCCGGAAAGCGCGCCTCGAGGAAGCGGTCGACCCGCATGCCGGCTTCGTCCGCCGTCACGGTCACGGTCTCGACCGCCGTCGGCAGCGCCGGCGCCGCATCGTTCCGCGTCTTTGTCCTGTCCGGCTTGTTGCTCGCGTCGTTATTCGTTTTCGGCGGCGCCCCGGCGGGCGACGGCGCGCGCGGTTTCGCAGCCGCCTTGCGCGGTCGGCGCGGCGGCGACGACGAGGAGGAAGACGCGCGGGACGTGGGCGCTTTGCGGACGCGGCGGCTCATCGGACGGATCACCCTGGTGGCGTCCGCTGTTACCTCATAACCACGCCCGCGTCACTGCGAAACCGCCATGCCCGCGCAAAGGCGGAACGCACGAAGCGAGGCGCGCACGGCTGAACCGCGCGCGCCTCCCTGACGTATCAGCGGATCGTCACCGGCCGGGGCGTGGCCGCAACCGGCGCCGGCTCGGCCTGCTGCATCCCCGGCTCGGGCGCGGCCGCCTCGCGCACCGCGCCGTGCGGAAGCTGCAGGACGCTCGCCGTCTGGCCTTCGACCAGACGGGTGAGCAACACGATCTCCCCGCTGGCGAATTCAAGCGCATCGTGATGCGCGGCCGGCTTGTCGAGCGCGACCTGGCGGAAACGCGCCACCCGCTCGCCGATCTGCCGTTTCGGCATCAGGGGGAAGTTCGGCTCGGCCTCGACATCGTGGTCGAGCGCCACCTCCGTGCCCGGCATCAGGCAAATCGCGACGTTGGGTTCACCGACCTCGGTGAAGCCGCGGGTCATCGATGTCGGAAACCGGGTGGTCACCAGCCGCTGACCGGCGGCAGCCGGTCGGGACGCAACATGCTGCAGGCTGTAATCGCACATCAGAAGCCTCCTTCATGAGCCAGCCCCGATCTGCGTTCCTCAAGTCCCCCAACACGCTCGCTCGAATTAGGTTGCGCCCCGTTCGATCAAAACCCGCGACAGCGCCTCCCGCCGGCGCAGAGGCGAGGCTCAAGCCTTGCGCGCCGCGCGCAGCTTCGCCCAGTAGTCGAGCCGTTTTCTGATCTCGCGCTCAAAACCGCGCTCCGGCGGATCGTAGAACGTTCGCCGCCCCATCGCCTCCGGGAAGTAGTCCTGCCCGGAAAACCCCTCCGGGGCGTCGTGATCGTATTCGTAGCCCGCGCCGTAACCTTCCTCGCGCATCAGCTTGGTGGGAGCGTTGAGGATGTGGCGCGGCGGCAACAGCGAGCCGTGCTCCTTGGCCGCGCGCATGGCGGCGCCGAAGGCCTTATAGCCGGCGTTGGATTTGGGCGCGGTCGCGACGTAGATCACGGCTTGCGCAAGGGCAAGTTCGCCTTCGGGCGAGCCGAGGAAGTCGTAGGCGTCCTTGGCGGCGTTGGCGATGATCAGCGCCTGCGGATCGGCCAGACCGATATCCTCGACCGCCATGCGCACGACGCGGCGGGCGAGGAACAAGGGATCCTCGCCGGCATCGAGCATCCGTGCCAAATAATACAAGGCCGCGTCGGGGTCGGAGCCGCGCACCGCCTTGTGCAAGGCCGAGATCAGGTTGTAGTGACCGTCGGCCGACTTGTCGTAGATCGGCGCGCGCCGCTGCAACACCTCCTGCAACTGGGTGGCGCCGAACACCTCCTCGGCACGCGCGGCGCGCCACACCTCTTCGGCCAGCGTCAAGGCGGCGCGGCCGTCGCCATCGGACATGCGCACCAGGACGGCGCGCGCCTCGGCATCGAGCGGCAGCGCGCGGCCATCGATCACCTCGGCGCGGGAAAACAGCTTTTCGATGTCGGCCGGATCGAGCGAGTTGAACACCAGGACGCGCGCCCGCGACAGCAGCGCCGCGTTCAGTTCGAACGACGGATTCTCGGTGGTGGCGCCGACCAGCACCACGGTGCCGTCCTCCATCACCGGCAGGAAGGAATCCTGCTGCGCCTTGTTGAAACGATGCACCTCGTCGACGAACAACAGCGTGCCGGTGCCGGTCTCGCGCCGCGCGCGCGCCACATCGAACACTTTCTTGAGGTCGGCGACGCCGGAAAACACCGCCGAAATCTGCTCGAAATGCAGTTCGGTCGCGTCCGCCAACAGCCGCGCCACGGTGGTCTTGCCGGTGCCCGGCGGGCCCCACAGGATCAGCGAGCCGAGCGTGCGCGTGTCCAGCATACGGGTCAGCGCGCCGTCGGGGCCGAGGATATGATCCTGCCCGACAACCTCGGCGAGCGTGCGCGGCCGCAACTTCTCGGCCAGCGGCCGCGGCGCGTCGCGCTCCAGGCCCGCCGCCGCGAACAGGGTTGGTGATGCTTGCTTCCGCCGCTCCGCCATGTCGCTACCTGAACTCTGCCGTCATGCCCGAACCGCCCCCCACCCTACCCTCCGCCGCAAGCGGGGGAGGGAAAAGAGTGGGCGCGTGGATGGCCGGAACAAGTCCGGCCATGACGGGGACGCGGCAAACGCCTCAGCCGCCGAGCATGACGGAAATCTGCTGACCGCCACGCACCAGGGTGATGCGCCACAGCCGGCTCGGCTCGCGGGTGGCGCGGGCGAGATCGGCGGTGGTCGCGATCTTCTGGCCGTTGACCGCCAGGATCACGTCACCCTTCTGAAATCCGACATTGGCCGCGGTGGAATCGTCGGGCGCATCGACGATGACCACGCCCTCCGGATCGCCCTGCAACCGCATCTCGTCCGCCAGCGCCGGCGAGATGTTGGCGACCTTCGCACCACGGAACGGCGAGCGCGACCCGATCGTGATCTCGTCGCGCCCGGTATCGGGCGCGGCTTCGAGCGGAATGGCGAGCTTGACCGTCCGCCCGCCGCGCAGCACCTCGATTCCCACCGTGCCGCCGAGCGGCCGGGTCGCGAAACGATAGCCGAACGCATTCGGATCGTCGATCTGCTGGCCGTCCACCGCGGTGATGAGGTCGGACATCTTCAGGCCGCCGCGCGCCGCCGGGCTCTCCTGCACCACGTTGACCACCAGCGCGCCGGTCGCCAGCGCCAGCCCCAGCGTCTCGGCGATATCGGCCGTCACCGTTTGCAGCCGTGCGCCCAGCCACGGCCGCGCCACCGCCTTGCCGCCCTGCTCGGCGGAGGCCACCACCACCCGCACCATGTTGGCGGGGATGGCGAAGCCGATCCCCTGCGACCCGCCGGAGCGCGAGAAGA
The DNA here is from genome assembly GCA_039808405.1 of Xanthobacteraceae bacterium. Classification (GTDB taxonomy): domain Bacteria; phylum Pseudomonadota; class Alphaproteobacteria; order Rhizobiales; family Xanthobacteraceae; genus PRO6. The sequence continues at coordinate 8,562 of JBDHSY010000026.1, read as the reverse complement.
TCGCGGTGTTGATGCCGACCAGCCGCCCGGCCATGTCCACCAGCGCGCCGCCGGAGTTGCCCGGATTGATCGCGGCGTCGGTCTGGATGAAGAACTGGTAGTCGCTGATGCCGACCTGCGTGCGCGCCAGCGCCGAGACGATGCCCTGCGTCACCGTCTGGCCGACGCCGAACGGATTGCCGACCGCCAGCACCACGTCGCCGACCAGCAGGCCGTCGGAATCCGCGAAGTCGAGTTTCGGGAACTTTTCGCTGGCCTTGATGCGCAGCACCGCGAGGTCGGTGCGGGTGTCCTTGAGCACGATCTCGGCTTCGAACTCGCGCTTGTCGGCGAGCGAGACCTTGACCTGATCGGCGCCCTCGATGACGTGGTTGTTGGTGACGACGAAGCCGCGCTCGTCGACGATGACGCCGGAGCCGAGCGAGCGCTGCACCTGCTCGGGCGACTGGCCGGGCACGCCGAAGAAGCGGCGGAACACCGGGTCGTCGAGCAACGGATTGCGCGGCATGACCTTGGCCGCATAGACGTTGACGACGGCCGGCGTCACCCGCTGCACGATCGGCGCGTAGGACAGCCGCACGTCCTGCGCCGACGCCGGCACGCGGCGTTCCTGGGCGGCGGCCGGCAGCGCCACAACCAGGAGAGCGAGGACGGCGAGAACGACGCGGGCGGCGGGAGCGGTCGGCATGCGCATGATTCCGTCTGAACAGCCCCGATATATAGCGCTTTTACGGGATGCCGGTAGCCCGCAGGACAAAGCTCCCTCAGCGCGCCCCGGCACGCGTCAGGATGTCAGCCATCGCCGCAAAACCGCGGCTGCGGGCGTGTTCCAGCGCCGTCGCGCCGTTGCGGTCGGGGATGTTGACGTCGGCACCGGCCTCGACCAGCAGGCGCAGGATATCGGTATGGACCGGCCCGCCGTCGCCGAGGATCACGGTTTCCAGCAGCGCGGTCCAGCCGAGATTGTTGACGTGATCGATATCGATCGCGGTGCCGAGCAGAATGCGCACGGTCTCGACGTGGCCGTGATGGGCGGCCGGGATCAGCGCGGTGCCGCCGTAACGGTTGGTGCTGGCGAGGTCGGCGCGGCCGGAGGCCAGAATGAGCTTGAGGATCGCATTGCGGCCCTCGGCGCCGGCATAGAGGAACGGGCTGTTGCTGATGCGGTCCTTGGCGTTGACGTCGGCGCCGGCGGCAATCAGCGCGCGCGCCACCTCGACGCGGTCGCCTTCGGTCGCCGCCAGCAGCGCGGTGCGGCCACGGGTGTCGCGCGCGTCGAGCGACACGCCGGCGCGCGCCAGTTCGGCGACGCGGGCGCCATCGCCACGCTCCGCCGCATGGATCAGCGCCATTCCCGCCTGCTCGTCCGCCTGCGTCATGCCCACTCCCTCCGTCACCCAGCCGGCCGCAACAAGCCCGATCACCGCCCAAACGAAAAGGGCGACGCCGCGCGCCGCCCCCGATCGTCCACCCGGCCCCGGCCGGCGTGTCATGCCGCCTCGGTGGCTTCCACTTCGGGCGCCGGGCCGGAGTCGTGCCCCTTGGCGTCGACGTCGCGATCGACGAACTCGATCACCGCCATCGGCGCATTGTCGCCATAGCGGAAACCGGCCTTGATGATGCGGGTGTAGCCGCCGTTGCGGTCCTTGTAGCGCTCGGCCAGCACGTCGAACAGCTTCTTGACCTGATCGCGGTCGCGCAATTCGCCGATCGCCTGGCGGCGCAGCGCCAGCCCGCCCTTCTTGCCGAGCGTCACCAGCTTCTCGACGATCGGGCGCAGCTCCTTGGCCTTCGGCAGCGTGGTGACGATCTGCTCGTGCTTGATCAGCGCCGCCGCCATGTTGGCGAACATCGCGCGGCGATGCTCGGCGGTGCGGTTGAGCTTGCGGTGGACTTTTCCGTGACGCATGTCGTCATCCTCGTTTTGTCTGCCGTGTCGCGGCGCACGCCGCTCAGGCCGTTCAGGTGGGCTTCCTGCGTTCGCCCGGGATGCGATGGCCGGATGACAGGCCGGCCATGGCGATGAAAATGGCGACGAAAACGGATCAGTAGTGATCCTCGAAGCGCTTGGCCAGTTCGTCGATGTTCTCCGGCGGCCAGCCCGGCACTTCCATGCCGAGATGCAGGCCCATCTGCGCCAGCACTTCCTTGATCTCGTTCAGCGACTTGCGGCCGAAGTTCGGGGTGCGCAGCATCTCCGCTTCCGACTTCTGCACGAGGTCGCCGATATAGACGATGTTGTCGTTCTTCAGGCAGTTGGCGGAGCGCACCGACAGCTCCAGCTCGTCCACCTTCTTGAGGAAGGACGGGTTGAAGGCGAGATCGGGGATGACCTCGGCGGCAACTTCCTTGCGCGGCTCCTCGAAGTTGACGAACACGTTGAGCTGGTCCTGCAGGATGCGCGCGGCGTAGGCGACCGCATCCTCCGGCGTCAGCGCGCCGTTGGTCTCGACCGTCATCGTCAGCTTGTCGTAGTCGAGGATCTGGCCCTCGCGGGTGTTCTCGACCTTGTAGGAGACGCGACGCACCGGCGAGTACAGGCTGTCGACCGGGATCAGGCCGATCGGCGCATCCTCGGGGCGGTTGCGCTCGGCGGCGACGTAGCCCTTGCCGGTGTTGACCGTGAACTCCATGCGGATCTCGGCGCCGTCGTCCAGCGTGCAGAGTTGCAGGTCGGGGTTGAGGATCGCGATGTCGCCGACGGTCTGGATGTCGCCGGCGGTGACCGCGCCCGGTCCCTGCTTCTTCACGACCATGCGCTTGGGGCCTTCGCCCTGCATCTTGATCGCGATGTCCTTGATGTTGAGCACCATGTCGGTGACGTCCTCGCGCACGCCGGCGATCGAGGAGAACTCGTGCAGCACGCCGTCGATGTGCACCGACTGCACCGCCGCGCCCTGCAGCGACGACAGCAGAATGCGGCGCAGCGCGTTGCCGAGCGTCTGGCCGAAGCCGCGCTCAAGCGGTTCGGCGACCAGCGTGGCGAGCCGGCTCGGGTCGCTGCCGGGCGTCACCTGGAGCTTGTTGGGACGAATGAGTTCCTGCCAATTTTTCTGGATCGTCACTGTATCACCCATTCTTGTGCCAGCCCTTTGTCAGAGGCCGCCGGAGGGGGCCGTCTGTCCGGCTTGCCTCGCCGGACGCGTTGCGGATCGGCCGCGCAACCACCCGGCGCTGGAGCGCGCGGATCGGACCGCGCACCGAGCATTCAAAAAACCGCCGAAGCCCTTGTGACAACGGCGGGTCTTACCTCACACGCGCCGGCGCTTGCGCGGCCGGCAGCCGTTATGCGGGATCGCCGTCACGTCGCGGATCGAGGTGACGGTGAAGCCCGCCGCCTGCAGCGCCCGCAGCGCCGATTCGCGGCCCGAACCGGGACCGGCGACCTCGACCTCCAGCGTGCGCATGCCGTGTTCCTGCGCCTTCTTGGCAACGTCTTCGGCGGCGACCTGCGCCGCATACGGCGTGGACTTGCGCGAGCCCTTGAAGCCCATCGTGCCGGCCGACGACCAGGCGATAGCGTTGCCCTGCGCGTCGGTGATGGTGATGGTCGTGTTGTTGAACGACGAGTTCACATGCGCCACGCCGGAGGCGATGTTCTTGCGTTCGCGACGGCGGACGCGGGCGACTTCCTTGGCCATTAAAGGGTCCTTCTTTCGATCTCGACACCGCCGTTATGCCAGCGGCTCCACCAATGCAGACAACGGGCCGGCGCGGACGGCCGGGACATGCCCCGCCAAAACCCGAGCGCCGGGCGCCTGCCTACTTCTTCTTGCCTGCGATCGCCTTCGCCGGCCCCTTGCGGGTGCGGGCGTTGGTGTGGGTGCGCTGGCCGCGCACCGGCAGGCCGCGACGATGGCGCAGGCCGCGATAGCAGCCGAGGTCCATCAGGCGCTTGATGTTGATGCCGACCTCGCGGCGCAGGTCGCCCTCGACCATGTAGTCGCGGTCGATCACTTCGCGGATCTGCAGCACTTCCTGGTCGCTCAACTGCATCACGCGGCGGTCGTAAGGAATCTTCACCTTCTCAATGATCTCGGCCGCGCTTTTGGGGCCGATGCCATGGATGTACTGCAACGCGATCAGCACGCGCTTGTTGGTCGGAATGTTCACGCCGGCGATACGGGCCACGGCTGTCTCTCCTGTTTCCGGCCGCGCCGGCCGGCAATGCTGTTATTTCTGGGAACGAGGCCCGCAAACACGAACGCGACGCCGGCCCCGATCTGTCTCGTGAGGCCCGGCATCGTTGGAATCTGTCCAATAGATGCCGGAATTAATAGGGATTCAGCGTCGCCGCGTCGACCGCTTCGCCGCCCCCGCTCGCTTCTTCGTGACCTTGCGGACCGGGGTGCGCCTGGCGGCTTTGGCCTTGTTCACGGCCTTGCTTCTGGCGGTCCCCGTAGCCGGCTTACGGGCCTTGGTCACTTTCGTTTTAGCAGACGATTTCAAAGGCCTGGGCTGCTTCCTTCCAGCCTTTACTGAGCTTGTCTTGCGACCCCTGGCCGGCTTGGCCGCCGGCCGGCTCGCCGCGGCGGACCGGGTCTTGGCCGCTTTTGTCCTGGTGGCCTTCGCCTTGGTGGCCTTCGCCTTGACGGCCTTGGACTTGGCGACCTTGGACTTGGCGACCTTGGACTTGGCGACCTTGGCGGTCTTCGCCTTCGCCACCTTGGCCTTCGATGCCTTCGTCGCCTTGGATGCCTTCGCCTTCGCACGTGCGGCCGGCGCCTTCGTCTTGGCCCTACCCTTCGTGTTGGACGTCTTGGCCTTCGCACGCGGCCGGGGCGCAGGCGCGGTGGCGGTCATCGCCTCCAGCATCGCCGCGATGTCAGCCGACACGTCCTCGACCGACTTCATGCCGTCCACGGTGGCGAGCAGCCGCTTCTCCGCATAGTAATCCACCAGCGGCGCGGTCTGGGCGCGATAGGCGGCGAGCCGCTTGGCCAGCGCCTCGGCATTGTCGTCGGCACGTACGCTTTCGCCGCGTGCGGTCATCTCGGCGATCCGGGTCTCGACCCGTTGCAGCAGCACGCCCTCGTTGACGCGCAGCTCGACGGCCGCGTCGAGCTTGAGGCCCTTCTCCTTGAGAAGCCGGGTCAGCGCCTCGGCCTGCGGCACCGTGCGCGGAAAGCCGTCGAGGATAAAGCCGTTGGCAGCGTCGGGCTGGTCGATGCGCTCGGAGATGATGCCGATCACCACCTCGTCCGGCACGAGGCCGCCGCTCGCCATGATGTCCTTGGCCTTGAGGCCGACCGGCGTACCGGCTGCAACGGCCGCCCGCAGCATGTCGCCGGTCGACAACTGCACGATGCCGTGGCGCTCCACCAGCCGCTTGGCCTGCGTTCCCTTGCCGGCCCCCGGCGGCCCGAGAAGAATAAGCCTCATCGCCGTCGCCCCTTCCCCTTCGACTTCCGGATCAACCCTTCATACTGGTGCGCCAGCAGGTAGCCTTGAACCTGCGCCACCGTATCCATGGTCACGCTGACCACGATCAGAAGCGAGGTGCCGCCGAAGTAGAACGGGACCGACGCGTACGAGATCAGGATTTCGGGCACCAGGCAGATCAGCGCCAGATAGATGGCGCCGACCACGGTGATGCGCGAGAGCACGTAATCGATATATTCGGCGGTGCGCTCGCCCGGCCGGATGCCGGGAATGAAGCCGCCATGCTTCTTCAGGTTGTCGGCGGTCTCGGTCGGGTTGAACACCACCGCGGTGTAGAAGAACGTGAAGAATACGATCATCCCGACATACAGGATGAGATAGGCGGGCCGGCCGTGACTGAGCTGCGTGGTCAGCCACTGGAACCACTCCGGCCCGGCGCCGGCGTTGAAGTTGGCGACCGTCCCCGGCAGCAGCAGCAGCGAGGAGGCGAAGATCGGCGGAATGACGCCGGAGGTGTTGAGCTTCAGCGGCAGGTGCGAGGACTGGCCCTCGAACATCTTGTTGCCGACCTGGCGCTTCGGATACTGGATCAGCAGCCGGCGCTGCGCCCGCTCGACGAACACGATGATGCCGATCACGGCGACCGCCATCACCAGAATGCCGAGGATCAGCCCGGTGGACAGCGCGCCCTGGCGACCGAGTTCCAGCGTGCCGACGATGGCCGAGGGCAGTTCGGCGACGATGCCGGCCATGATGATCAGCGAGATGCCGTTGCCGATGCCGCGCGCGGTGATCTGCTCGCCGACCCACATCAGGAACATGGTGCCGCCGGTCAGCGTGATCGTGGTGGACAGGAGGAAGAACGGCCCGGGCTGGCTGACGACGTTGCCGGCGCCCTGCAAACCGATGGCGATACCGTAAGCCTGCAAGGCCGCCAGCACCAGAGTCAGGTAGCGGGTGTACTGGTTGATGACCTTGCGGCCGGCCTCGCCTTCCTTCTTCAGCGCCTCGAGCTTGGGCGACACCGATTGCAAAAGCTGCAGGATGATCGATGCCGAGATGTACGGCATGATGTTCAACGCGAAGATCGCCATGCGGTCGATGCCGCCGCCGGAGAACATGTTGAACATGCCGAGGATGCCGCCGGCCTGCTGGCGGAACACCTGGCTCCAGACCGCCGGGTCGATGCCGGGCAGCGGAATATAGGTGCCGAGCCGGTAGACGACGAGCGCACCCAGCGTGAACCAGATGCGCTTCTTCAGTTCGTCGGCCTTGGCAAAGGCCGAAAAGTTCAGGTTGGCCGCAAGTTGTTCCGCCGCAGAGGCCATGGACACGAGATCCTTATCATGCGTCCCCGGCCGCGCCGGCGATCCGCCTCATGGCCGAAGCCAAACGGGGCATGACGCGCAGCGCTCCGGGGGAAGCCCCTTACGAGGCCGCCTTGTCGTCGCCCGCCGCCTCGCGCGCCAGAATCTTGATCGAGCCGCCGGCCTTTTCGACCGCGGCGGCCGCGGTCTTGGAGGCGCCATGCACTTCGAGCGTGATCTTGGCGGTGAGTTCGCCGCGGCCGAGCAGCCGCACGCCGTCGCCTGCGCGGCGCAGAACGCCGGCGGCGACCAGCGCCGCCGCGTCGATGGTCTTGGCCGCATCGAGGCGGCCGTCATCGATCGCCTGCTGCAGGCGGTCGAGGTTGATCTCGGCGAAATCGAGCCGGAAGATGTTGTTGAAGCCGCGCTTGGGCAGGCGGCGATGCAGCGGCATCTGGCCGCCCTCAAAACCCTTGATGCGCACGCCCGAGCGCGCGGTCTGGCCCTTGCCGCCGCGGCCGCCGGTCTTGCCCTTGCCCGAGCCGATGCCGCGGCCGATACGCATGCGCTTCTTGCGCGAGCCGGCGTTGTCGGCAATGTCAGTGAGTTTCATCGTTCCCGTTCCTTCGTCCCCGTGCGGTCGCGTAAGCTCAGCCACGCGGAAAATTAGGCGTCGCCGACCACGCGCACAAGGTGGCGGACCTTATAGATCATTCCGCGCACCTCGGGCGTGTCCGGCAGCTCGGCGGTGCGGCCGATCTTGTTGAGCTTGAGGCCGATCAGCGTCGCACGCTGCGACTGGTGGCGGCGGATGCTGCTCGCGGTCTGCTCGACCGTGATGGTCTTGGCGGCCTTGGCCATATCTTAAGCCCTCCGGCGAAATTCGTCAGTCGGCCGCCGCCTCGGCATCGCCGCCCACGCGGCGCGCCTGGAGCGTCGAAACCTTGAGGTTGCGGCGGTTGGCAACCGACCGCGGCGAATCCTGGCGCTTGAGCGCGTCGAACGTCGCGCGCACCATGTTGTAGGGGTTGGACGAGCCGACCGACTTGGCCACCACGTCGGCCATGCCCAGCGTCTCGAACACCGCGCGCATCGGGCCGCCGGCGATGATGCCGGTGCCGGCCGGCGCCGCGCGCAGATAGACCTTGCCGGCGCCGTGACGGCCGGCGACGTCGTGATGCAGCGTGCGACCCTCGCGCAGCGGCACGCGGGTCAGATTGCGCTTGGCCGACTCGGTCGCCTTGCGGATCGCCTCCGGCACCTCGCGCGCCTTGCCGTGGCCGAAGCCGACGCGGCCCTTCTGGTCGCCGACGACGACGAGGGCTGCAAAGCCGAAGCGCTTGCCGCCCTTCACCACCTTGGCGACGCGGTTGATGTGGACGAGCTTGTCGATGAACTCGCTGTCCCGCTCTTCACGGTTGTCGCGGTCCTTGCGGTCACCGCGCTCCGAACGTTCCTTAGCCATATTGCTGTATTCCTTCCGCCGGAGATTAGAAGTTCAGGCCGCCCTCGCGGGCAGCGTCTGCGAGCGCCTTGACGCGCCCGTGATAGAGGTAGCCACCGCGGTCGAAGACGACGTCCTTGACGCCGGCCTTGACCGCACGCTCGGCGATGAGCTTGCCGATCGCGACAGCGGCATCTTTGTAGGCGCCGGTCTTGAGCGTGCCCTTCACGTCCTTCTCGAGCGAGGACGCAGCGGCGACGGTCACACCCTTGGTGTCGTCGATGATCTGGGCATAGATGTTCTTCGAAGAGCGGAACACCGACAGCCGGGGACGGAGAGCACCGCGCTCGGCCAGCGCCTTGCGGACGCGGGCCTTGCGGAGCGATTGGGATTTCGTAGCCATGACTATGTCCTACTTCTTCTTGCCTT
>JBDHSY010000025.1:0-14590 GCA_039808405.1 Xanthobacteraceae bacterium | reverse complement strand
AGGTGGTCGAGCCGGAGGCGGCCGAGGCGGCCGACGCGCCGGCGCTGGCCGCGGTGCTGGCCGCGCTCGAGGCGGCGCTCGGGCAGCTTCTCGACATGCGCGCGCGCGAGGGCGAGACGCTGGGGCGGATCCTGTTGCAGCGGATGGACGACATCGAGCGGCTGGCGGCGCGTGCCGAGACGGCGCCGGGCCGCGCACCGGAGGCGGTGAAGACGCGGCTGGCCGCGCAGATCGCGACGCTGCTCGAGGCTTCCGACCGCTTCGACCCGGACCGCCTCGGCCAGGAGGCGGTGCTGCTCGCCGCCAAGGCCGACATCCGCGAGGAACTCGACCGCATCGCCTCGCATGTCGCCCAGGCGCGTGCGCTGATCGACGAAGGCGGGGCGATCGGCCGCCGGCTCGATTTCCTCGCGCAGGAGTTCAATCGCGAGGTCAATACCTGCTGCTCGAAGTCGAACGATCTCGAACTGACCAACATCGGACTTGAGATGAAGAGCGTCGTCGAGCAGTTTCGCGAGCAGGTGCAGAATCTGGAGTAGACGATGGGCGGGGGCGAGGTGAGCCACAGCGAGCAACGGCGCGGCCTGATGCTGGTGCTGTCGTCGCCCTCCGGCGCGGGCAAGACCACGCTGTCGCGCATGCTGATCGAGCGCGTCCCGGACTTGCGCATGTCGGTGTCGGTGACGACGCGGGCGAAGCGCCCCGGCGAGGTCGAGGGGCGCGATTATTTCTTCGTCGAGGAGACGCGCTTCAAGGCGATGGCGGCGAACGACGACCTGCTCGAATGGGCGGAGGTGTTCAACCATCGCTACGGCACGCCGCGCGCGCCGGTCGAGGCGGCGCTGGCGAAGGGCGAGGACGTGCTGTTCGACATCGACTGGCAGGGCACGCAGCAATTGCGCGAGAAGGCCGGCAAGGACGTGGTCAGCGTTTTCATCCTGCCGCCGTCGGCCGCCGATCTGGAAAAGCGGCTGCACACCCGCGCACAGGATTCCGACGAGGTGATCCGCACCCGCATGAGCCGCGCCGCGCACGAGATGAGCCACTGGGCGGAATACGACTACGTCGTCGTCAACCACGACGTCGAGACGGCGTTCGCCGAGGTCGCAGCCATCCTGAAGGCCGAGCGGCTGAAGCGCGAGCGCCGCACCGGCCTCACCGATTTCGTGCGGGCCTTGCAGCGGCCGCTCGAAGGGTAGGGCGGCGCGGTCCGCGCCATGCCGACGTCAATTCGTCAGCATGATGCGGCCGACCACCTTGCCGGCCCGCAGCGCATCGATCCACTTTTGCGTTTCGCTCATCGGCTTTTCGCTCATCGGCGGGGCGACGACCTTGCCGGCGCGCGCCAGCGCCATCAGTTCTTTCGCCTCGTCCAACGTGCCGGTGACGAACCCCTCGACGGTGATGCGCTTGTTGGTCCATTGCAGCACCGGCAGCGTGAAGGTGCCGCCCATCATGCCCGACACCACCAGCTTGCCGCCACGCGCCAGCGCCGCGACGCCGAACGCCATCGACTTCTCGTTGCCGGCGAAATCGACCACGCCGTCGAAGCCGCCGTCCGAGTCCTTGAGCATCTGCTTGACCACGCCGTCGGCGGCCGGATCGTAAGCCGCCGCCGCGCCCGCCTTCAGTGCCGTCTCGCGCGCGGTGGCCGACAGGTCGGCGACGGTGACCGGCTGCTTGAACATCGCTTTTGCCAGCGACAGCCCCATCATGCCGACGCCGCCGAGCCCGATCAGCAACAGGTTGCGCTGGCGCGGACGATCGACCAGCCGCTTGAGCGCGCCGTAGGCGGTGACGCCGGAGCACATCAGGGTGGCCGCGAAATTGGTCGGCAGCGGATCGTAGTCGAGCAGGTATTTTGCATCGGGCACCAGCACGTGGCTGGCGAAGCCGCCGTCGACGTCGACGCCGAGAAAGCGTGCCTGGCGGCACAGGTTCTCGTCGCCGGCGAGGCATTCGCGGCACTGGCCGCAGCCGATCCAGGGAAACACCGCGCGCCGCGCGCCGATCAGGTCGTTCGGCACCTCCGGCCCGACCTGTTCGACGACGCCGGCGATTTCGTGGCCGAGCGTGAAGGGAAGCTGGCGGCCGCCGGAGATGTCGGCCTTGCGGCCGCCGCCAAGGTCGAAATAGCCGTCATGGATGTGCAGATCGGAGTGGCACAGCCCGCAGCGCTCGATGCGCACCAATACCTCGCGGCCGGTCGGGGCCGGCGCCTCGACGATCGTTTCGCACAACGGCGCGGCGTACTGGACGACGGACTGGCGGCGCATCTGCACCATGGGCTTTTTTCCTTATGGCGTTGGCGTGTCGCTGCGACTATTCGCCAATTCACGGGCCATGGCAACAAAGCCGGCAATCGGCACGGTCTCGGCGCGGCGGGTCGGTTCGATGCCGGCGGCTGCGGCGAGTTGCGCGGGCGCGATGCCGAGCGATTTCAGGCTCTGCCGCAGCATCTTGCGGCGCTGGCCGAACGCGGCCTGCGCGACGCGCTCGAGCGCGCGCCGGTCGCACGCAAGCGGCGCCGCGCGCGGAATCAGGCGCACCACGCTGGAGGTCACCTTGGGCGGCGGCACGAAGGCGCGCGGGCCGATGTCGAACAGAAGTTTTGTTTCGGCGCGCCAGTTGGCGAGCACCGCAAGGCGGCCGTAGGCCGGTTCGGTTTCGGTGGCGACGATGCGCTCGGCGACCTCGCGCTGGAACATCAGCACCATGGCGTCGTACCACGGCGGCCATGGCTCGGCGCTGAGCCAGTCGACGAGCAGCGGCGTGGCGATGTTGTAGGGCAGGTTGGCGACGATCTTGCCGCGCCGGCCGCCGATGAGCGGGCGCGGATCGAAGGCGAGCGCGTCGTCGTGCACCACCGTGAGCCGGCCGGGATAGTGCGCGGCGATCTCGTTAAGCGCCGGCAGCGCGCGCGCGTCGCGCTCGACCGCGATGACGTGCGCGGCACCTTCGGCCAGGAGCGCCCGCGTCAGCCCGCCGGGCCCGGGGCCGATCTCGACGATGGTGTGGCTGTCGAGCGGCGCGGCGGCGCGGGCGATGCGCGCCGTCAGGTTGAGGTCGAGCAGAAAATTCTGACCGAGCGACTTGCGCGCCGCGAGGCCGTGGCGGGCGATCACCTCGCGCAGCGGCGGCAGGTCGTCGATGCTCATGCGGCGGGCGGTGCCGCCATGCGCGCGGCGAGGCGCAGCGCCGCGATCAGGCTGTTCGGATTGGCGCGGCCGGTGCCGGCGATGTCGAAGGCGGTGCCGTGGTCGGGCGAGGTGCGCACGAACGGCAGGCCGAGGGTGACGTTGACGCCGTCGTCGAACGCCAGCGTCTTCAGCGGAATCAGCGCCTGATCGTGATACATGCCGACGGCGCAGTCGTAATGTGCGCGGGCGGCGGCGTGGAACATGGTATCGGCCGGCAGCGGTCCGCGCACGTCGATCCCGTCGGCACGCAGCGTGGCGATGGCGGGGGCGACGATGTCGCGATCCTCCAGCCCGAGCGTGCCGTCCTCGCCGGCGTGCGGGTTGAGGCCGGCGACCGCGATGCGCGGCTTTGCGATGCCGAGCCGCTGCGTGAGATCGGCGACGAGGATGCGCACGGTCTCGACAATCAACTCGCTTGACAGCGTAGCGATCGCCCGACGCAGCGGCAGGTGCACCGTGACCGGCACCACGGCCAGCGTTTCCGACCACAGCATCATCACCGGGCGCGGCACCGCGCCGCCGCGCGCGGCCAGTTCGGCCAGAAACTCGGTGTGGCCGGGGTGGGCGAAGCCGGCGCGATAGAGCACGCTCTTGGCGATCGGGTTGGTGACCACGGCGCCGGCGTGCCCCGCCTCCACGTCGGCGACGGCGCGGCGGATCGCGGCGATGGCGAGCGGAGCGCTATCCTCGTCGGGCACGCCGGGCGTGGCGGCGCTGCGCACACCGGCATCGACCACGGGCAGGGCGCTGGCGAACAGGGTTTTGGCCTGCGCCGGGGTCGCGTCGGCGGTCGGGACGCCGAGCCCGAGCCGTGCGGCCCGCTCATCGAGCGCGGCGCGGTCGCCGATCAGGTAGAACGGCGGCAGCGTCTCCTCGTTGCGCCTCAGCCACGCGGCGAGCGCGATGTCCGGTCCGATGCCGGCCGGTTCGCCCATGGTGAGGGCAAGCGGTCTATCCATGGCGTGTCACGTGGCGGCGGCCTGAAAACGACCGCCGCGCAGGGGTCAACGATACTCGATCAGCGCCTGCTTGCGCAGCGTTTCGAGATAGGACTTCGACTTGGCTTCGAACTTCTGGGCATAGAGCTTGTCGCGCGCCGCGCGCTTTTCCGGCGAATCGGCGACCGTCGCCCTGCGCTCGCACAGCGCCACCATCTCGACGCCCTGCTTGGTGATTTCGGGCGGCGTGAGCTGGCCGACCGGTGTCTTGTCGAGGATCGCGCGCAGCGGCGCCGGCAGTTCGGCCGAGGTGCGCGTCACCGGCGGACGTATGGCGGCGTTGCGCATCGAACGAAAGACCCGGATCGCCTCGTCGCAGTTGTGGATGCGGCCGCGCAGCGCTTCGGCTTCCTGGCGGCGCGCGGCCGGGCTGGCGCCGCGCGGAACCAGCAGCACGAGGGGCCGCATGACATACTGAAAGCTGTCGGCCTCCTTGGAGCTGTCGTTGAGCTGGATCGCGGATTCGACGGCCTTCTCGCCGACCATCAGGCTCTGCTGGAAGCGGCCGCGCACCAGGGTCGACCACACCATGTCGGCGCGGATGCGGCTCTTCAGCGTCCCCGGCCGGATGCCGCGCGAGGCGAGCGACTGGGTCAGCCCGTCGCCCGACAGGTTCATGCGCGCGGCCATCGAGGCATAGGCGGAATCGATCTCGGCGGCGCTGGGATCGACGTTGTAGCGCTTGCCCTCGCGCACCTTCAGCTTCTCGTCGATCAGGTCCTGCAGCACCTCCTTGCGGCTCGGCGTCTTATGCATGGACAGCACGGTGAGCTTGGTCCGTTGCTCGATGTCGAAGTTGGTGATCGGCTCGCCGTTGACCATCGCCGCCACGCTCTGCGCGTGAGCCGGCGGCACGGCCGCGAACGCGAGTGCGGCCAGGGTGACGAGGAGGGCGACGGAGGCGCTCGCGGCGCGGAAAAAGACGGGTGCTGGAATCATCGTCGAGGTGCGGGTCCGTTCCTGTTCGATGGTTGCGGATATGCCGGGCGCCCGCTCGCGGGCGCGATCCGACTACTGGCTGGGCGGCGTCATGCTGACGCTGTTGGCGCCGAGCGTGCGCAGCCCGAGCCGCACCATGATGCTGTGACTGAGCCGCGGCGGCGCGCCGCCGATCTGGTTCGCATAGGTGTAATCGGTCACATAGTTGACGCCGAGCACGAAGCAATCGTCCACATAGCCGGCGCCGACGATGTACTGGTTGATCTGGTCGGCATCGAGATCCCAGCGGGCGCCGCCGGTCACGACCCAGTTGGAATTGACCTTGATCGAGCCGGTGCCGAGGATGCCGTTGCGCCGGGTCAGGAAGCCGATCTCGGGCTGGGCGGCGTAGTTGCCGTACATCAGGCTGACGGACCAGCGGTTGAAGTTGGCGCTGGCCTCCGCCTCGAAGCGCTGCACGTCCATGGTCGCTTCGTCGAAGCGGGCGCGCGTGGTGAACTTGTAGGTGCTGTTGGGCTGGAACGAGACCCGGGCGACGTAATCGGACCGGTCGGTTTCGAGGCCGCTGCGCAGGCCCGTATTGGTCAGGCTGCCGATCCCGTAGGAGTTCAGCCCGAACAGGTGATAGGACTGGCCGAACAGGGCGCTGACGAAGCCGCCCCGGTCGAACTGGGTCGTCGCCTGCACGCCGACATTGGCGCGGCCGCCGCCCTCGATCCGATCCCAGCCGGAGAACTTGTCGACGCTGAACAGGTTGCTGTCGTCGAAGGTCAGGCTCTGGGCGTCCTCGTTGGGCAGCCGGCCGGCATAAGGCTCGTTCGGGCGGACGATGACCTGGGCGATCGGCTCGATGGTCGTGGTGCCCCAGGGCTGCACGTTGATCCACGGATAGCGGTATTCGAGCCCGAGCGTCGGCATCAGCCGCGCCGCATCGGTGGTGCCAGACGGGATGAAGTTGGAAACGCCGGCCTGGCTGTCGATGCTGGCGCTGATCACGTCGCCGCGCAGCGAGGCGAACGGCGTCCAGATCTGGCCGATGGTATCGGTGAACGAGCGCCGCCACATCACCTCAGCCGACAGCCGCGTGTAGTCGCCGGGAATGCCGCGCAGCACGCAGTTCTGCGGGGTCCGCGCGGCGGGGTCAGCCGAGGTCGGCAGGCACAGGCCGCCGTTCCTGGCTGCGAGGCTGGTGGGCGAGAACGCCGCCTGATTGCGCTCCAGACTGGTGAGGTTGATCTTGTAGCTGACCTCGCCGCCGAGCACCGGGCTGTTGATGACATTGGAGTAGTCGATCACCGGCCGCACCCAGGGAATCTGGCGTTGCACGTCGGCGCCGGAGAAGCCGAGCCAATAGTAGGTGCGGGCGTCGAAATAGCTGCGGTTGCCGACGCCGGTGAGGTAGAGCTGCGAGGTCGCCTCGCTCGGCGCCGTCAGGAATGCGCCG
Organism: Xanthobacteraceae bacterium; assembly: GCA_039808405.1. Classification (GTDB taxonomy): domain Bacteria; phylum Pseudomonadota; class Alphaproteobacteria; order Rhizobiales; family Xanthobacteraceae; genus PRO6. The sequence continues at coordinate 8,009 of JBDHSY010000025.1, read as the reverse complement.
TAGCGGTCCTGGTAGACCGACAGGCTGTAGTCGGAGAGGAAATAGCGGTCGGACAGCAGCGTCCCGTCCCAGCCCCAGACCCAGCGGTCGTTGATGGCGAACTGGCCGTGGGTCTCGACGCCGCCGCGCCACTCGCGATTGCTGTCGCGGCTGCCGAACCTGCCCGGATCGGTCTGGCGGATGCCGTAGCCGGTGATCGAATAGGCGCCGTTCTCAAGCCGTTGGCGGAACTCGGCGTCCACCAGCACGCCCTGGTCGGTGGTGATGCGCGGGGTCAGCGTCAGGTCGTAGTCGGGCGCCAGCGCAAAATAGTAGGGAATATTGACGCCGACGCCGTAGGTCGCCGAGTTGGAGCTGATCGACGGCATCAGGAAGCCGCTCTTGCGCTTCACCGTCGGGTCGGGCGCGGAGAAGTAGGGCAGGTAGGCGATCGGCGTGCCGAAGAATTCGAGGCGCGCGTCCTCGAAATACAGCATCTTCTCGCCCTCGTCGTGGATCACGCGGGCGCCCTTGACCTGCCATAGCGGCGGCTTCTTCGGGTTGTCCTTGCAGGCGGCGCAGGCGGTGTAGACGCCGTTCTGGAACACGGTGAAGCGGCCGCCGCTGCGGTCGGCACGCGTCGCGGCCATGCGTGTCTGGTCGGCGGTGTCGACGCGCAGCGAATCGACAAAACCGTCGCGGTAGTCGTCGCTGAGGTCGAGGAACTCGGCGTAAGTGATCCGCCCGGTCTCGTCGGTCAGGCGCACGTTGCCCTCGGCGCGCAGCCGCTTGGTCTTCTGGTCGTAGACGACCTTGTCGGCCTCGACCGAGGAACCGTTGAAGAAAATCTGGACGCCGCCGACCGCCGATACCCGCTGGCTGGTGTAATCGTAGTCGATCTCGGCGGCCTGCACGAGCATCTGCCCGTCGTGCTTGGCCGGCGGCGGCTTCGGACGCGGCGGCAGGCGGTTGTAGGTGAAGCCCTGCGCGACGGCCGGCGACGGCAGGCCAAAGGCGAGCCCGAACGCCGTGACGGCGGCGGCCCCAACAAGAGCCGGCGCAAGCAGATACCGGCGCAACCTCATGCGCCGCGTCACCTCACGCGAAACCTGTCGGCGGGTCGCCACCGCGGCCACTAACCGTCCTCCTGATGGAGCAAAACCAAGAACCCGGCGAGGCCGCCCACAAACACGGGCAGCCACGCCGCAGCGATCGGATACATCAACTCGGCCTTGCTCAAATCGTCAGTCACCTTGGACAAGACATAAAGCAGAAACCCCGCGGCCACGCCACTCAAAACCATCTTCTGCACGCCGCCGAACCTGAACAGCCGCAGACTGACCGAAGCGGCCAGCAGGACCATCGCCGCCAGCAGAAACGGCCGGGCGATAAGCTTATGATATTGCAGGCGATACCCCGCAGTCGCGAGGCCCGCCCCGGCCGACGAGGCGATGTATTGCGGCAGTTGCCAAAACGACACAGTTTCGGGGGTGGAGAAGCTGTTGCGGACCTGCGCGGGCGTCAGGCTGGTGGGCAGGATGAAGGTCGCCTGCTCGACGGGGGGATTCGCCAGCCGATAGCGCCGCACATTGGAGAATCGCCACTGGCCGGGTTCCAGCACGGCGGTCTGCGCCTCGATCCGCTCGGTGAACGTGCCGGAGGGGTCGAATCGGAACACGGACAGGCCGTTGAGCCGGATGCCCTGGCTCTGGCTGGCGGCCGCGTTGATGATCGCCTGCCCCTCGCTGTTCGACTGGTTGATCCAGAACCCGGCCGCATCCTGCATGCCGGCGCCGGCGCGGTCGCCGAAGATCTCGGCCTCCATCGACTTGGAGGTTTCCTGCATGTAGGCCGATACCGGGTTGTAGACGGCGGTGGCGAGCCCGCCGAGCACCAGCGCGCTGACCAGCGCCGGGACGATGAACTGCCAGGCCGAGACCCCGGCGGCGCGCGCCACCACCAGTTCGAGCCGACGCGACAGCGTGAGATAGCAGGACATCGCGCCGACCAGCACGCAGAACGGCATCAGCCGCTCGAGCAGCAGCGGCACGCGGTAAAGCGACGTCATCGCCACCAGCAGCGCCGGCGCCGATTCGATATCGGAGGTGCGGCGCACCATCTCGATGTAGTCGACCAGCACCAACAGCACGAAGATGCCGGCGAACACCGCCACGGTGGCACCGACGAAGTGCTTTGCAAAATACCGCCCAAGCGTGTTGACGATCATCGCGGCCTCCGGTTCACGAGGCCGCCGCGCGGCGGGTGAAGCGGGTCGCCAGCATGTCGAAGAATTCCATCAGCCGCGCCGGCGGTTCGATCACGACGCTGCGCAGGATGATCCAGGCCGACACGGCGCAAGCGCCGAACACCAGAAGATATTGCGCAAGCGCCGCATAGCCGCTGCGCACCGCCATCACCGAACAGGCGAATCCCGCCATGCGCAGGCCGAACACCGCCAGCAGCGCATTGGTGATCGAGAAGTTGCGGCTCTGCCGCGTGGTGCGCGGCGCGCCGAGAAAGGCGAAGGCGAGCGCGACGAAGGCGAACGGATAAAGCGGGGCGAGCAGCCGGTCGTGCAGTTCGGCGCGGAACTGGCCGGGCAGGGTGCGGACGATCGGATCGTCGGGCGGCAGCGTGAACAGTTCCCACAGGTAGCGCTCGCGCACGCCGTAGACCACGCTGCCGGTGCGGCTGGCGAATTTCGACATGTCGAACGCATAGCGGCTGAACGCCACCAGAGCCGGGTCGCGCCGGCCGCTCTCGAAGCGCTGCAGGTTGCCTTCTTCCAGCACAAGGAAGGTGCCGCGCTCGTTCTTGAGCACCGTGCCGCGCTCGGCCACGATCGAGACGCGCTCCTGCGGGTTACGGCGGTCGTCGACGAAGATTCCGGCAAGCGTTCCGCCGGGCTGACGCTCGCGGATGCGCACCGTCAGGCCCTGTTCGAGCTGGGTGAAGCGGCCGGGTTGCAGGATGTTGGCGAGGATGTCGGCGGTGATCTCCGTGTCCCAGCGCTTGAGCCGGCGCAGACCCTCGGGCGCGAGATAGGCCGACACGAAGGCGACCAGCAGCGACACCACCACGGTCGCATAGAGATAGGGCCGCACCTGCCGCCACGGCGGCAGCCCGGCGGCGTTCATGACGATGATTTCCGAATCGGTGGCGAACTTGTTGAGCGCGTGCGCCGCCGCGAGCACCAGTGCCAGCGGCGCGATCACCAGCACCAGCGCCGGAATGACCAGGCTGGTGAAGCCGAGGAAGGTCAAAATGGTCTGGCCCTGGCTGGTCATCAGGTCGATGCCGCGCAGCGCCTGCGTGACCCAGATCACGCCGGTCAGGCTGATCAGAACCACGGCGAACGACGCGAGCACCGTACGCATCACATACTTGTCGATCGACCCCATCGGCTCCCGCGTGCCTTCAGCGCGTGATGCGTCCCCGCCGGCATCGGGGCCGGCGGCAGGCGCCGCCGCCTCCATACCATCCTCCCGGTCAGGCAACAAAATGGCTGCACGGCGTCGGATCGGTGGAGCGGCCTTGCCATGGTTAATCGTTCCGGGGCATGGTCGCCGCCTGCACGGCTCTCACGGCGATCGCATGCGGCGTTTGCGCAACCTCGTCCGGCGCGAGAGCCGGCTGTCGCTGCTTGCGGCCCCAACCGTGCCGTAACGTTGCGGGCCGTAACGTTCTGGAGGATTGACCATGCCTGATGCCGTCAAGGTCGGCTTCGTTCCGCTGTCTGCCGCCGCGCGCGGCACGCTCGTGGTGTTCTGCGACGATCAACTGAAATTCGGCGCCGCCACGCGCAAGCTGCTCGGCGGCGCGGAGCGCGCGATCAAGCGCGCGGCCGCGGCCGCCTCTTTCAAGGGCAAGGCCAACGCCACGCTCGACCTCCTGGCACCGGAAGGACTGAAAGCGGATCGCCTGATCGTGATCGGCACCGGCAAGGCCGTCGACCTCAAGGGCGACGCCATGCTCAAGCTCGGCGGGGCCGCCGCCGGCAAGCTCAAGGGCGAGGCGCCGGTCACCGTCGTCGCCGATCTGCCGAACGGCGCGGCCGGCGCGGCCGAGGCGGCGGCGCTCGCCGCCGGCATGCGGTTGCGGGCCTATCGCTTCGACCGCTACAAGACGAAGAAGAAGGACGACGACAACGGCGCCCGCGGGCCGGTGTCGATCGCCGTCGCCGACGTCGCGGCGGCCAAAGCCGCCTTCAGGCCGCTCGGCCACGTCGTCGACGGCGTGCTGCTGGCGCGCGATCTCGTCAACGAGCCGCCGAACGTGCTGTCTCCGGTCGAGTTCGCCCGCCGCGCCAGCCAATTGCGCAAGCTCGGCGTGCAGGTCGAGGTGCTCGACGTCAAGGCGATGACGCGGCTCAAGATGGGCGCGCTGCTCGGTGTGTCGCAGGGCTCCGCCCATGACGGGCGCACCGTCATCATGCGCTGGAACGGCGGCAAGCGCGGCGAGGCGCCGCTGGCCTTCGTCGGCAAGGGGGTGTGCTTCGACACCGGCGGCATCTCGATCAAGCCGTCGGGCAACATGGAGGAGATGAAGGGCGACATGGGCGGCGCGGCCTGCGTCGTCGGCCTGATGCACGCGCTCGCCGCGCGCAAAGCCAGGGTCAACGCGATCGGCGCCATCGGCATCGTCGAGAACATGCCGGACGGCAACGCGCAGCGTCCCGGCGACATCGTCACCTCGATGTCGGGCCAGACCATCGAGATCATCAACACCGATGCCGAAGGCCGCCTCGTGCTTGCCGACGTGCTGTGGTACGTCGCGCAGAAGTACAAGCCGAAATTCATGGTCGACCTGGCGACGCTGACCGGCGCCATCATGGTTGCGCTCGGCACCGAGCACGCCGGCCTGTTTTCCAACAACGACCAGTTATCCGAGCGGCTGACGGCGGCGGGGCTCGCGACCGGCGAGCGGGTCTGGCGCATGCCGCTCGGGCCGGAATACGACAAGCTGATGGATTCCAAGTTCGCCGACGTCAAGAATGCCGGTTCCCGCTATGGCGGCTCGATCACCGCCGCGCAGTTCTTGCAGCGTTTCGTGGACGACACGCCGTGGGCGCATCTCGACATCGCCGGCACCGCGATGGGGGCGCCTTCGACCGAGATCAACCACAGTTGGGGATCCGGCTACGGTGTGCGGCTGCTCGACCGGCTGGTCGCCGATTATTACGAGGGCAAGCGCGGATAACGAGGACGCCGGCGGCGCGATGACCGAGCTTCTGTTCTATCATCTGCAGAACGCCACGCTGGAAAGCGTGCTGCCGGCGCTTCTGGAAAAATCGCTGGGGCGTGGCTGGCGCGTCGTGGTGCAGACGGCCTCGGAGGAACGCGCCGAGGCGCTCGACGGCTATCTGTGGACCTATCGCGACGAATCGTTCCTGCCGCACGTGACATGGCGCGAGCGCGACATGGGCGATCAGCCGATCGTCATTGCGGTTGACGAGGCCAATCCCAACGACGCCACCGTGCGGTTTCTGGTCGAGCGCGCAGTGCTGCCGCGCGAGGCGGACCGCTACGAGCGGATCGTGGTGATCTTCGACGGCGACGACGAGGATGCCGTCGCGCAGGCGCGCACGGCGTGGAAGGAGGGCAAGGCACGCGGTTTCGAGGCGACGTACTGGCAGCGGGACGCGCGCGCGGCTTGGGTGCAGCGCGATCAGGGCGACCGGTAGTCCTCAGCCGGGGCGCCCGGCCGGGCGGCGGCGCACGATTGCAAAAAATTAGTGATAAGTGTCATTGTAACGCTGGCCCCGCGGCAAGGCCATCATCGTGACGCAAAGGGATGATGAACGCTTGGGGTGTGGGCTTGCCGGAGCGGCTTGTTTCCGATCCACTTGGACGCAAGGCTCCAGGGACTTGTTTTGACGCGTTTTTGTCACGCGAAGCGGCGACCGCTTCGTTCGAAAACGCTGTAGCGACACCAATGCGCGACGGGGTTCAGGGACGATCGTGACACGACATACTGCAATGCTGATCCGCTGGGGCGTGCTGGGCCTCGTAGCGACGGGCCTCGCCGGGTGCGGCGCCAGCCTGTCCGACTTCTCGCTGAAGGATCAGGAATGGTTCTCCGGCGCCAACCGCGTGTTCAGCAAGAACATCTCGATCGAGGCACCGCCGCTCACGCCGAACAAGCCCGTTGCACCCGAGGACCTGCTCAGTCCCGAAGGGGGCTGTAGCAGCATGCCGGCGGCCGACGCCGAGCCGGCGGCGGTGGCGGGACCCGTGGCGCTCGGCCATACCGAGTGCGACGTCGTGCGCTCCGCCGGCCGGCCGAGCCATGTCGAGCTGTCGTCCGACCCGCAGGGCGCCCGCATCGCCGTGGTGACATATACGAGCGGGCCGCGCGCCGGTCTGTACCGCTTCACCTCGGGCCGGCTGTCGTCGATCGAGGCCCTGCCGGAACCCACGCCGCCACCGGCGGCGCGGCGCGGCCGTCGGCGTTAACGTTCCGGCGCGCTAACCGGCAGCCTCGCTCATCGCGCTTGCCGCCAGCCAGTCCTCTTCGGTGCGCGCCAGTGCATCGGCCGCCGCGGCACGGGCTTTGGTCAACTGCGCCGCCTGCTTCGGATCGCGCTGGAACAGGTCGGGCAGCGCCAGGGCCGCATCGATCTTGGCGATGATGTCCGCGATGCGCGTCATCTCGGCTTCCGCGGCGGCGATCCGGCGCGCCAGCTGCGTCGGCACCGGCCGTTGCGCGGCGGCCTTCGGGGCCGTCTCCCGGTCGCGGCGGCCGCGCTGGGGTTGGCGCAGGCCCTCCGCCGACAGCACGGCGCGGCGGTAATCGTCGAGGTCGCCGTCGTACGGCGTCACCGTGCCGTCCGCCACCACCCACAGCCGGTCGGCGCAGGCGTCGATCAGATAGCGGTCGTGCGACACCATGATCACCGCGCCGGCGAAGCCGTTGATGGCTTCGGCCAGTGCCGCGCGGCTGTCGATGTCGAGGTGGTTGGTCGGCTCGTCGAGGATGATCAGGTTGGGGCCGTGGAACGTCGCGAGCCCGAGCAGCAGCCGCGCTTTCTCGCCGCCAGACAGGCTGCCGACCGGCGTATCGGCCGCCGGCCCGGAGAATCCCAGCGTGCCGGCGCGGGTGCGCAGGCGCGCTTCCGGCGCCTCCGGCATCAGCCGCCGGACGTGGCTGTAGACGGTGCCGTCGGGATCGAGCTCGTCGAGCTGGTGCTGGGCGAAATAGCCGACCGACAGCTTGTCGGCGCGCGTGACGCCGCCGGACGATGGCGCGAGCCGGCCGGCGATCAATTTCACCAGCGTCGATTTACCGTTGCCGTTGGCCCCTAACAGCGCGATGCGGTCGTCGTCGTCGATCCGCAGCGTGACGCGGTTCAGCACCGGCGCGCCGGGTGCGTAGCCGACCGCGGCGTTGTCGAGCGCGACGATCGGCGGCGACAGCGTTTTGGCCGGCGACGGGAAAACGATGTCCGGCACCTCCTGCGTCACCAGCGCGGCGACCGGCTGCATCTTCTCCAGCTTGCGCATGCGCGATTGCGCCTGCCGCGCCTTCGACGCCTTGGCCTTGAAGCGGTCGACGAAAGCTTGCAGCCGCTTGCGCTCGGCGTCCTGGCGTTTTGCGTGCTTGGCATCGAGCGTCGCGCGCGCCGCGCGCTGGGTCTCGAACGAGGAGTAGTTGCCCCGGTACAGCGTGAGCCGCTGATGATCGAGATGTAAAATCTGATCGACCGAGGTGTCGAGCAGGTCGCGGTCGTGGCTGATGACGATCACCGTGCGCGGATAGCGCGCCAGGTGATCTTCCAGCCACAGCGTGCCTTCGAGGTCGAGATAGTTGGTCGGCTCGTCGAGCAGCAACAGGTCCGGGGCGGCGAACAGCGTTGCGGCCAGCGCCACCCGCATCCGCCAGCCGCCGGAAAACTCCTGGCAGGCGCGTTTCTGGTTGGCTTCCGAAAAGCCCAGCCCGCCGAGGATCGCGCCCGCGCGGGCCGGCGCGGCATGGGCGTCGATATCGGCAAGCCGGGTGTGGATCTCGGCGATACGGTGCGGATCGTGCGC
>JBDHSY010000024.1:0-14785 GCA_039808405.1 Xanthobacteraceae bacterium | reverse complement strand
TGGTGCGCGACCGCGATCAGGCGATCGTCGCGAGCGCGCCGAAGGCCGAGGTCCGGCTGTCGGGGCGGGCGCTGCTGTTCGGCCAGCTGCGCGCCGAAAGCCTCAACCTGGTCGATGCCGAACTTTCGGTCAGGATCGAGCCGGACGGGCAGGTTCTGATATCGGCCGGCTCCAACGCCCAGCCGGTGCCGGCCGGCCACACCGCTCCGGCGATGCCGCCCGCCGATCCGACGCTGCCCGCCGATGCGGCGCCAGCCGCTTCCACGCCCGCCAATGAGGCATCCGCGCAAGGCGGCTTCGGGACGCTGGTCGCCGGTCTCGCCTGGCTCGACAGCCTGAGCCTGAGCGGGCTCGACGGCCAGAACCTCGACGAGGTCGGCCTCAAGAACGGCCGCCTGATCGTCGATGACCGCCAGCGCGGCAACCAGTGGAGTTTTGAGAACATCGACCTCAGCCTGCGCCGTCCCCGCGCCGGTGGCGTGGCGTTCCGGATCGGTGAGGCCGGCCAGACCCCATGGTCGCTCGCGATGACGGTCGGCGCGCCCGAGAACGGGGTCCGCGCCGTCGATATCAAGGCGAACAAGGTGTCGGTCCGCACCTTGCTGCTGGCGGGGCGGGTGAAGGGGCTGACCTACAGCTCCGACCTGCCGCTGACCGGCGAACTGAAAGGCGAGATCGGGCGCGACGGCCTGCCGACCCATTTCAGCGGCAGTCTGGTTGCCGGCGCCGGCCATATCATCGACAGCGAAACGCCCGATTACCCGATGCCGATCGACCGGGCCGAGGTCAGTGTGGAATGGGATGCCGGCCGGCGCGTGCTGGTCGCGCCGTTCAAGATCGTCTCGGGCGAGAACCGCGTCACGCTGCTCGCGCACCTCACCCCGCCCAACGATCACGTCCCCGACTGGCAGCTCGGCCTCAGCGGCGGCACCATCGTAGTCGGCGGCCATGGCGATGCGCCGCCGATCATCTTCAACAACATCGCCGTCGATCTGCGGTTCGATACCCGCCACAAGCGCGCGGTGCTGGCACAGGCCAATATCAGCAACGGCGAAATCGGCGTCGCCGGCACCGGCGCCATCGACTATGCCGACGAGCCGCGGCTGACGCTCGGCTTCGCCGGCACGCCGATGTCGGCGCTGGCGCTGAAGCGGATGTGGCCGATCCTGTTCGCGCCCGAGGTGCGCGAATGGGTGATCGAGCGCATCGAAGCCGGCCATGTGCGGCGCATCGATATCGGCATCAACGCGCCGCTGATCAATTTGACGCGCGCCGGCCCGCCGCTGCCCGAGGACGGGCTGTCGGTCAACATCCTCGCCGACGCCGTGGTGCTGCACCCCGTGGACGGTCTGCCGGCGGTGCGCGAGGCCGACCTCGCGGTGCGGGTCACCGGCCGCACCGCCGCCGTCAAGATCGGGCAGGCGAGCGCGGTGACGCCGGGCGGGCGCAAGCTTGCGCTGTCGGAAGCGCTGTTCGAGGTGCCGGACATGGCGCCAAAACCGTCGCCGTCGCGGCTGCGCTTTCGCGTCGACGCGCCGGTCGCCGCGGCGGCGGAAGTCCTCAACTCAGAGCGCCTGAACGGCTTTGCCGGCACCCCGATCGATCCGGCGACCAGCAAGGGCACGGTGACGGCGCGGGTCGCGCTCGGCATGCCGGTGCAGGGGGTATTGACCGAGGCCGACACCACGTACTCGATCAACGCCGAACTGGCCGGGTTTGCCGCCGACAAGCTGGTGGCGAACCAGAAGCTGGAGGCGAACGCGCTGAAGGTCACCGCCAGCAACGACGGGGTGCAGGTCAAGGGCGACGTCAAGATCAACGGCCAGGCCGGCACGCTCGACTACCGTCGCGTCAAGGGCAGCGACGACGCCGACATCCGCTTGCAGACGGTGTTCGACGACGCGAGCCGGGCGCGGCTCGGCATCGACCTCGGCTCGGCGCTGTCGGGCGCGATCCCGGTCAAGATCGCCGGCCGGATCAGCGCCAAACCCGATCAGGAGACAAAACTCGGCGTCGAGATGGACCTCGCACCGGCACGCATCGATAACGTGCTGCCGGGCTGGGCCAAGGCTGCCGGCCGGCCCGGCCGCGCCACCTTCAACCTGATCCGCAAGCCGCAGTCGATCCGGCTCGAGGACGTGGTGATCGACGGCAGCGGCACGCAGATCAAGGGCATGCTGGAGGTGGAGGACGACGGCGACGTGCTCGCCGCCAACTTCCCGGTCTACGCGCCCTCCGAAGGCGACAAGGCCACGCTGCGGGCGGAAGGCACCGGCGACGGGCCGGTCAAGGTGACGCTGCGCGGCGAGGTGTTCGACGGCCGCAACTTCCTCAGGAGCGCGGTGTCGGGGCGCGACGCCAGCACCAAGGCCAAAACCAAAATTCCGGATTTCGATCTCGACCTCAAGCTCGGCGTGGTCGCCGGCTACTACGGCGAGACGCTGCGCGGCGTCGATATCAAGCTGTCGTGGCGCAACGACACCGTGCGCGGCTTCTCGCTCAGCGGCAAGCTCGGCCGCGATACGCCGCTCAGCGGCGATCTGCGCGGGCGCAACCAGGGCCGCGAGGTGATCTATCTGGAGACCGACGACGCCGGCGCGTTCTTCCGCTTCACCGACGTCTACGCAAAGATGTACGGCGGCCGGCTGGCGCTGGCGATGGAGCCGCCGGTCGCGGAACCGGTGGCGCGCGAGGGATTGCTCAATGTCCGCGACTTCACCATCCGCGGCGAGAGCGCGCTCGATCGCGTCGCCGGCAACACCTCCGGCGTGCCCGGCAAGTCCGGCATCGGCTTCTCGCGGATGCGCGCCGAGTTCACCCGCAAGAGCGGGCAGCTGACGGTCAAGGAAGGCGTGGTGAAGGGGCCGGCGGTCGGCGCGACCATCGAAGGCATCATCGATTACGGCGCCAACCGCGTGCGCATGAATGGCACCTTCGTGCCGATGTACGGCCTCAACAACATGTTCGGGCAGATTCCCATTGTCGGCCTGTTTCTCGGCGGCGGCAGCAACGAGGGACTGATCGGCGTCACCTACGAGGTGGTCGGCACGCCCGGCCAGCCGGTGCTGCGCGTCAATCCGATCTCGGCGATGGCGCCCGGCGTGCTGCGCAAGATCTTCGAGTTCAACACCGGGCGGCAGAACAACATGCCGGAATTTCCCGGCAACGATTGACGCTCATTCCCTCAGCGCCTTGACCGTCATGAACGGGATCATGCCGATCCAGATGCTGGCGAGCGCGAAGCCGATCACCGGATCGTAGCTGCCGGTCAGGTCGTGGATCAGGCCGCCGCTCCACGATCCGAGCGCGGCGCCGAGCCCGCTGCCGATCGAGATGGTGCCGAAAATGATGCCGGCCCGCTTGCCGCGGAAAATCTGCATGGCGACCGCGGTGATCAGCGGCCCGCGCGAGCCGATGGTCGAGCCGAAGAACAACAGGAAGCCGGCCAACAGCCACAGCGTCGGGAAGCGCTGCAACAGCCACAGCATGACGAGGCCGATCGACGTCATGGCGTAACTCAGCAAAATCGCGCGGCGGCGGCCGATGATGGCGTCGAGCCAGCTGATCGTCAGCATGCCGATCACCAGCACGACGCCGCTGAAACCCCAGGCCGAGGCCGCCTGCAACGGCGGAAATCCCGCTTCCACCAGATAGGCCACCACCTGCACCGCAATGGAGTAGACGCCGATCGCGGTGAAGAAGAACGTCGAGAATAGCGACCAGAAGACGTGATGGCGCATGGCGCCCGACAGCGTCCAGTCGCCGGCGGCGAGCGGCCGGGCGCCCGCAGCTGCAAGGCCGCCGCCGCCTTTCGCCCAGTGCTGCCACGGCGTCAGCATCAGGGGCACGATGAGCAGCAGAAGGGCCGCGCCCAGCGCGTGATAGGCGCCGCGCCAGCCGAGATGGTCGATCAGGATCTGCGACAGCGGCAGCACCAGCAGCACGCCGGCGCCGGTTGCGGAATAGACCACCGCCATCGCCGTCGGCAGCCGCGGCCCGTACCAGCGCCCGAGCAGCACCGAGTGCGGCACGGTGCCGAGGCAGGCCAGCCCGAACCCGGCGGCGATGCCGAGGCAGAGCTGCAACTGCCACAGCCGCGAGGCAAACGCCGCGAGCGAGAAGCCGAGGCCGAACAGCGCCAGCCCGACGATGTACACCGCGCGCGGGCCGAGGCGATCGAACAGCCGCCCGGCGAGCGGCGAGGCGAGCCCGCTGGCGAGCGCCGCCAGCGAATAGATCGAGACCACCTCGGCGCGGTCCCAGCCGAACCCTTGCGAGATCGGCAGCAGGAAGACGGTGAAACTTTCCGAACTGCCGCGGCCGATCAATGCGAGGGCGAAACAGACGCCGAGAATGGTGGCGGCAGTGCTACGCGCCCCCGGCGCGGATTTCGTATTCTCCATCATGGCCCTCTTGCCGGCAACGCGAACCGGCCAGGCCCGTTATGAAGCGGGCATGGGGACGTGTGCTAGGTCTCGATTTCGCGGGCTGCTATGCAGGCCGCACAAGGACGTGGCGCTTCTTGCCGGCGGAGAGCTTGATGACGCCTTCGGCCGTCAGGTGGCCGGCCGTCACCGCCATCTTCTCGTCCGTCACCGGCGCGTCGTTGACGCGCAGGCCGCCGCCCTTGATCTGGCGCCGCGCCTCGCCGTTGGACGCGGCAAGCCCGGCGCGCACGAACAGCGCCGGCACGCCGATGCCGGCCTCGAGCTCGGCGCGGGCGACTTCGAGCGTCGGCAGGTTTTGCGCGATCGCGCCTTCCTCGAACGTCTGGCGCGCGGTCGCTTCCGCCTCAAGCGCGGCGGCGCGGCCGTGCATCAGCGCGGTCGCCTCGGTCGCCAGCACCTTCTTGGCCTCGTTGATCTCCGCGCCCTGCAGCGCGGCGAGCCGCGCGATCTCGTCGAGCGGCAGCAGCGTGAACAGCTTGAGAAAGCGGCCGACGTCGCCGTCCTCGGTGTTGCGCCAGAACTGCCAGTAGTCGTAGACCGGCAGCATGTCGGCGTTGAGCCACACCGCGCCGGCGGCGGTCTTGCCCATCTTCGCGCCGGAGGCGGTGGTGAGCAGCGGGCAGGTCAGCGCGTAGAGCTGGTGGGTGCCCATGCGGCGGCCGAGGTCGATGCCGGTGACGATGTTGCCCCACTGGTCGGAGCCGCCCATTTGCAGATTGCAGCCGTAGCGCCGCGCCAGCTCGACGAAATCGTAGGCTTGCAGGATCATGTAGTTGAATTCGATGAACGACAGTTCCTGCTCGCGTTCCAGCCGCATCCGGACCGAGTCCATCGTCAGCATGCGGTTGACCGAGAAGTGGCGGCCGATGTCGCGCAGCATCTCGATCCAGTTGAGCTTGGTCAGCCATTCGGCGTTGTCGGCCATCGCCGCGTCTGACCCGGCGCCGCCGAAGCGCAGGAATTTTGCGAACGTAGTCTTGATCGAGTCCTTGTTGGCGTCGATCTGCTCGACGGTCAGAAGCCGCCGCGTCTCGTCGCGGCCGGAGGGGTCGCCGACGCGCGTGGTGCCGCCGCCCATCAGCGCGATCGGCTTGTTGCCGGTCGCCTGCAGCCAGTGCAGCATCATGATCGACAACAGGTGCCCGACATGCAGCGAGGGCGCGGTGCAGTCGTAGCCGATATAGGCCACGATCTCCCGCCGCGCGGCGAGCGCGTCGAGCCCGTCGGCGTCGGACACCTGGTGGATGAAGCCGCGGCTGGCGAGCACGTTGAGGAAGTCGGATGTGAACGCGGTCATGACGGGCTTTTGCGGTTGCGGCGGCGAAAAGATTTCCGCCGTCTTAACGATGCCGGTGGGATTATAAGATGTCGCCGCCCGGCACAAGGCGGCGGGAGCGGGCATGAAGGCAATCGGCTTGATGAGCGGCACCTCGCTGGACGGGGTGGACGTCGCGCTATTGGACACCGACGGCGAGCGGATCGCCGCGTTCGGGCCGAGCGGCTATCGGCCCTATCGCGACGACGAGCGTGCGCTGCTGCGGCAGGCGCTGACCGACGCGGCCGGGCTGACGGCGCGCGCGGCGCGGCCGGGCGTATTGGCCGAGGCGGAGCGGATCGTCACCGGCGCCCATGCCGAGGCGGTGGCCGCGTTCCTGCATGACAACGGGCTTGCCGCCGGCGAGATCGATGTCGTCGGGTTCCATGGCCAGACCGTGCTGCATCGGCCCGAACGGCGGCTGACGGTGCAGATCGGCGACGGCGCCGCGCTAGCGCGCGCCACCGGCATCGCCGTCGTCTACGATTGTCGCGCCGCCGATGTCGCGGCCGGCGGGCAGGGTGCGCCGCTGGTGCCGGTCTATCACCGGGCGCTGACGCGCGGCGTGGCGCTCGCCGAGCCGGTCGCAATAGCCAATATCGGCGGCGTCGCCAACATCAGCTATATCGACGGCGACACGCTGATCGCCTGCGATGTCGGCCCCGGCAATGCCCTGCTCGACGATTTCATGATGCGCGCCACCGGCGCGCCGTGCGACACCGGCGGCCAGCTGGCGGCGCAAGGGCATGCCGACGCGGCATGGCTGGCCGCCGCGCTGGATCGTCCGTTCTTCGCAAAGCCGCCGCCGAAATCGCTCGACCGCAACGATTTTGCCGGCCTGCCGCCGCCGGGCGGCGCGGTGGCCGATGGCGCGGCGACGCTGACGATGTTTTCGGTCGAGGCGATTGCGCGCAGCGCCGTGCTGCTGCCGCGCCCGGTGCGCCACTGGGTGGTCGCCGGCGGCGGCGCGCGCAACGCCACCATGATGCGCTGGCTGGCGGATCGGCTGAAGCCGGCGGAGGTGCGCACGGCGGACGACCTGGGCTGGTCGGGCGACGCCATCGAGGCGCAGGCGTTTGCCTATCTCGCAGTGCGCTCGCTGCGTGGCCTGCCGCTGACCTATCCGGCGACCACCGGCGTCGCCACGCCGCTCAGCGGCGGCGTGCTGGCGCGGCCTTAATTCGCCCACCTCGTCATGCCCGCGCTTGTCGCGGGCATCCACGTCTTGGCGCGCTTCAAAAATAAAGACGTGGATGGCCGGGACAGGCCCGGCCATGACGACTTAACTCCGATAGGACGTGGTGGCGATCGCGACTACCGCACGTTGGCGAGCCGCATGTCGAGATAGTTGGTCACCGTCTCCATCAGCGGCTCCAGCTTGCCGTCGAAAAAGTGGTTGGCACCTAGGATGATCTGCTGATCGATGACGATGCCCTTCTGCGTCTTCAGCTTCTCGACCAGCGTGTTGATGTCCTTGGCCGGCGCCACGAGGTCCTTGTCGCCGTGGACGATCAGGCCCGACGACGGGCAGGGGGCGAGGAACGAGAAGTCGTAGAGATTGGCCGGCGGGGCGATGGAGATAAAACCCTCGACCTCGGGGCGGCGCATCAGAAGCTGCATGCCGATCCAGGCTCCGAACGAGAAGCCGGCGACCCAGCAGGCGCGCGCCTCCGGGTTGATGGTCTGCGCCCAGTCGAGCGCCGCGGCCGCGTCAGACAGTTCGCCGGTGCCGTGGTCGAACGAGCCCTGGCTGCGGCCGACCCCGCGGAAGTTGAAGCGCAGCACCGAAAAGCCACGCGCCACGAAGGCGTAGTAGCACTGGTAGACGATCTGGTGATTCATGGTGCCGTGGAACTGCGGATGCGGATGCAGCACCATGGCGATCGGCGCGTTTTTCTGCTTGGCGGGGTGGTAGCGGCCTTCGAGGCGGCCCGCCGGGCCGGTAAAAATCACTTCGGGCATCGAGAGTCCTTGAGACGTCTTTCAGGGATCGACCGCTACAGGGATCGACCAGCGGGTCGTGGCGCGGCCTTGCGCAAGCATCCACCGGGTCCGGCGCCGGCACGCCGAGAGGCGCCGGCCAGAAAACCTGCGGCGTTCTACCATGAGCCGAGGGGCAAAAAGCAAGCATCTTGACCGCCATGCGGCGGCAGGAACCGGCGGGACGCGCCTGTTGAGGCGCGGCCGGACGGGGAGTAGCGTGCGCCGCAACCCGCTTTGCCGCCAAGGTCCGAACGATATGCCGTCCCGCGTCTATCTCGACTGGAACGCCACCGCGCCGCTGAGAGGCGAGGCGCGCGAGGCCATGTCCGCGGCCTTCGACGTGGTCGGCAATCCGTCGTCGGTGCATGCCGAGGGCCGCGCCGCGCGGCGGCTGGTCGAGGATGCCCGCGCGGCGGTGGCGGCGGCGACCGGCGGCGAGCCGCGCAACGTCGTGTTCACCTCCGGCGGCACCGAGGCCAACGCGCTGGCGCTGACGCCGGGCCTGCGGCGCGGCAACGGGCCGCCGCTGCGGCGGCTTTTGGTCTCGGCGGTCGAGCATCCCTCGGTGCTGGCCGGCGGCGGCTTTGCGCCCGAGGCGATCGCGCTGATTCCGGTCGCTCCGAGCGGGGCGGTCGATCTCGCCGCCTTGCGCGCGCTGCTCGCCGAGGGGCCGGCGCTGGTGTCGGTGATGGCCGCCAACAACGAGACCGGCGCGTTGCAGCCGGTCGCCGAGATCGCCGCGCTGGTGCATGAGGAACAAGGCGCGCTGCACGTCGATGCGGTTCAGGCGGTCGGAAAGATCGATTGCGATATCAATAGCCTGCACTGCGATCTTCTGACCGTTTCGAGCCACAAGATCGGCGGCCCGAAGGGCGTCGGCGCGCTGGTCCTGGCCGAGGGCATCGTGCCCGGCGCGGCGCTGATCCGTGGCGGCGGACAGGAGCGCGGCCGCCGCGCCGGCACCGAGAACGTCGTCGGCATCGCCGGCTTCGGCGCCGCCGTCGCGGCCACGATGCGCACCATGGCGGCCGACGTGGCCACCATGCGGCAATCTCATGCCCAACTGGAGGCGGGGCTGAAGACGGTTCCCGGCACGATGATTTTCGCCGAGTCGGAGCCGCGCCTGCCCAACACCACGCTGTTCGCCGCCGCCGGCGTGAAGGCGGAGACCGCCGTCATCGGCTTCGACCTCGAGGGGATCGCCGTGTCCTCCGGGGCTGCGTGTTCATCCGGAAAAGTACAACCCTCGCATGTGCTGGTGGCGATGGGCGCGACGCCCGACCTCGTGGCTGGCGCGGTGCGACTCAGTCTCGGCCGGACGACGACGCGCGACGAGGTGGGACGCTGCGTCGCGGTCTGGAAAAAGCTCGCCAAAACACTATCTCGACAGTTGGACAGCGCCACCGGCTAAAGCTCTGGAGTTTGTGCTTGAACAGTTCTAAAAAGGCCGTGCGTTCGGCCGCCGGATGTCGTAAGTTGAGGCCGTGATCCACCGCGGTCCTTGAAACCGCGAGCGGAGGAATAAAAATGCCAGCCGTTCAGGAAACGGTCGATCGGGTTCGCCAGATCGACGTTGACCAGTATCGCTATGGATTCGAGACGCTGATCGAATCCGAAAAGGCCCCCAAGGGTCTGGACGAAGATACCGTCCGCTTCATCTCAGCCAAGAAAGACGAACCGGCATGGATGCTGGAGTGGCGGCTGGAAGCCTTCCGCCGCTGGCAGACCATGGCCGAGCCGACCTGGGCGCGCGTCGATTATCCAAAAATCGACTACCAGGACCTCTATTATTACGCCGCACCGAAGCAGAAGAAGGCGCTCGCCTCGCTTGACGAGGTCGATCCCGAAATCCTGCGCACCTACGAGAAGCTCGGCATTTCCCTGCGCGAGCAGGAAATCCTTGCCGGCGTGGTGCGGCCGGACGGCGAGGCCGCCCCCGAGGAGCGCCGCGTCGCGGTCGATGCGGTGTTCGATTCGGTGTCGGTGGCGACCACCTTCCAGGCCGAACTGAAAAAGGCCGGCGTGATCTTCATGCCGATCTCGCACGCCATCCGCGAGCATCCCGAGCTCGTGAAGAAGTATCTCGGCAGCGTGGTGCCGACCTCCGACAACTTCTTCGCGACGCTGAACTCGGCGGTGTTCTCCGACGGCTCGTTCGTCTACGTGCCGCCGGGCGTGCGCTGCCCGATGGAATTGTCCACCTACTTCCGCATCAACGAGAAGAACACCGGCCAGTTCGAGCGCACGCTGATCATCGCCGACAAGGGCGCCTATGTCAGCTATCTCGAAGGCTGCACCGCGCCGCAGCGCGACGAGAACCAGCTGCACGCCGCCGTGGTCGAACTGATCGCCCACGACGACGCCGAGATCAAATACTCGACGGTGCAGAACTGGTATCCCGGCAACTCGGAAGGCGCCGGCGGCATCTACAACTTCGTCACCAAGCGTGGCGACTGCCGCGGCCGCAACTCGAAGATTTCGTGGACGCAGGTGGAGACCGGCTCGGCCATCACCTGGAAGTATCCGAGCTGCATCCTGCGCGGCGACAACTCGCGCGGCGAATTCTATTCGATCGCCATTTCCAACGGCTATCAGCAGGTCGATTCCGGCACCAAGATGATCCACCTCGGCAAGAACACCACGAGCCGGGTGATCTCCAAGGGTATCGCCGCCGGAAAATCGCAAAACACCTATCGCGGCCTGATCAGCGCGCACCGCAAGGCGACCGGCGCCCGCAACTTCACCGCCTGCGACTCGCTGCTGATCGGCGACAAGTGCGGCGCGCACACCGTGCCCTATGTCGAGGCCAAGAATTCGTCCGCGCTGTTCGAGCACGAGGCGACCACCTCGAAGATTTCCGAGGATGTGCTGTTCTACTGCGTGCAGCGCGGGCTGTCGCAGGAGGAAGCGGTCGGCCTCGTCGTCAACGGCTTCGTCAAGGACGTGTTGCAGCAACTGCCGATGGAATTTGCGGTCGAGGCGCAGAAACTGATCTCGATCTCGCTGGAAGGAAGTGTGGGATGAGCGCGCTGCTCGAAGTCAACAATCTGAAGGTCCGCGTCGAGGAGCGCGAAATCCTCCACGGCCTGACGCTGACCGTGAACAAGGGCCAGGTCCACGCCATCATGGGGCCGAACGGCTCCGGCAAATCGACGCTGAGCCACGTCATCGCCGGCAAGCCGGGCTACGAGGTCACCGACGGCGAGATTTTGTTCGAGGGCGAGGACCTGCTGGCCATGGAGCCGGACGAGCGCGCCGCCAAGGGCGTGTTTCTCGCCTTCCAGTATCCGGTCGAAATCCCCGGCGTCGCCACCATGAATTTCCTGCGCACCGCGCTCAACGCGCAGCGCAAGGCGCGCGGCGAGGCCGAGATGTCGACGCCCGACTTTCTCAAGAAGGTGCGCGAGGTCTGCACCCGCCTCAACATTCCGCAGGACATGCTCAAGCGCGGCGTCAATGTCGGTTTCTCCGGCGGCGAGAAGAAGCGCAACGAGGTGCTGCAGATGGCGCTGTTCGAGCCGAGCCTGTGCATTCTCGACGAGATGGACTCCGGCCTCGACATCGACGCGCTGCGCATCGCCGCCGACGGCGTCAACGCGCTGCGCACGCCCGATCGCGGCTTCGTCGTCATCACCCACTATCAGCGGCTGCTCAACTACATCGTCCCCGACGTCGTGCATGTGATGTCGAACGGCCGGGTGGTGAAGAGCGGCGGCAAGGAGCTGGCGCTCGAGCTCGAGGAATCCGGCTACGCCCAGTTCGAAGAGAAGGCAGCCTGACAGGTCCGCCATGAACGTTGCATTGCTCAAGCCTGCCCCGGAGCGCGTCCCGAACGATCTGTTCGCGGACGCCCGCAGCCGGTTGCCGGGCACGGGGCCGGTCGCAGATTTGCGCGCGGCTTCGTTCGCCGATTTCGCCGCCCGCGGCCTGCCGCACCGGCGCATCGAGGAATGGAAATACACCGACCTGCGCGCGCTGCTGGGCCAGGTCGCGCCGCTCGCCGCAGCCCCCGACGAGGCGGCACTGGCGCGGGCCAAGGCGGCGCTGGCGAAACTCGACGTCACCGGCACGGCACGGTTCGTGCTGGTCGATGGCGTGTTCGCCGCGGAGCTGTCGGATGCGCCGGCTGCCGGCGTGACGCTGCGCCGGCTCGGCGCGGTGCTCGAGGACGAGACCAATACGGTGCGCGCCGATCTGTTGCGCACCAACGCGACCGGCGACGTGATGGTGGCGTTCAATGCGGCGCTCGCGACCGACGGCGTGGTGCTCGGCGTGGCGGATGGCGCCAGGCCGGACAAGCCGCTGCATATCGTGCATGTGGCGACGCAACCGTCGGTCTCGGTCGCGACGCGCTCGTTCCTGCAACTCGGCAAGGACGCGCAGGCGACGCTTGTGGAAAGTTTTGTCACCGCCGAGGGCGCCCACGACTATCAGAGGCACGACGCCGTGGTGATCTCGATCGGCGACGGCGCGGCGCTCGAACATGTCCGTCTCGTCGAGGATGCCCACGACGCGGCCAACATCTCGACCGCGATCGTCACGCTCGGCGCGAAGGCGCGCTTCAACACCTTCAGCATCACGACCGGCGCGCATGTCAGCCGCTATCAGGCGTTCGTCCGTTTCAACGGCGAGGAGACCCACGCCTCGATCAACGGCATCAACCTGTTGAAGGACCGCCAGCACGGCGACGCCACGCTGGTGCTCGACCACGCGGTGCCGAACTGCGACAGCCGCGAGGAGTTTCGCGCGGTGGTCGACGATAGCGCGCGCTCGGTGTTCCAGGGCCGCATCAACGTCCACCCCGACGCGCAGAAGACCGACGCCAAGATGATGACGCGGGCGCTGTTGCTGTCCGACGAGGCGGAAGCCGACAACAAGCCCGAGCTGGAAATCTTTGCCGACGACGTCACCTGCGGCCACGGCGCCACCACCGGCGCGCTCGACGACAGCCTGCTGTTCTACCTGCGCGCGCGCGGCCTGCCGGAGAAGGAAGCGCAGGCCATGCTGATCCAGGCCTTCGTCGGCGAGGCGATCGAGACGATCGCCGACGATTCGCTGCGCGAGGCGGCGGAGACGGCGGCGGAGCGCTGGCTCAAGGCGCGGTCATGACCACGCACCCGGCGGTCGCCAACGGCACCTACGATGTCGACCGCGTGCGGGCCGACTTTCCCGCGCTGGCGATGCAGGTCTACGGCAAGCCGCTGGTCTATCTCGACAACGCAGCGTCCGCGCAGAAGCCGTCCGCCGTGCTGGAGCGCATCACGCAAGCCTACGAGAGCGAATACGCCAACGTGCATCGCGGCCTGCACTACCTCGCCAACGCCGCGACCGAGGGCTACGAGGGCGCGCGCGAGACGGTGGCGCGTTTCCTCAACGCCGCGCGTCACGAGGAAATCATCTTCACCCGCAACGCCACCGAGGCGATCAACCTCGTCGCCTCGTCGTGGGGCGAGCCGAATATCGGCGCGGGCGACGAGATCGTGCTGTCGATCCTCGAACATCACTCCAACATCGTGCCGTGGCATTTTTTGCGCGAGCGGCACGGCGCCGTCATCAAATGGGCGCCGGTCGACGACGACGGCAATTTTCTGATCGACGAGTTCGAGAAGCTGTTATCGCCGCGCACAAAACTCGTCGCCATCACCCAGATGTCGAACGCGCTCGGCACGCTGGTGCCGGTGAAAGAGGTGGTGCGGCTCGCGCACGCGCGCGGCATCCCGGTGCTGGTGGACGGCAGCCAGGCGGCGGTGCACATGAGCGTCGACGTGCAGGACATCGGCGCCGATTTCTACGTCTTCACCGGCCACAAGCTGTACGGGCCGACCGGCATCGGCGTCTTGTACGGCCGCTACGATCTGCTCGCGGCGATGCGGCCCTACATGGGCGGCGGCGAGATGATCAAGGACGTGATGCAGGACGTCGTCACCTATGGCGAGCCGCCGCACCGGTTCGAGGCCGGAACCCCGGCCATCGTCCAGGCGATCGGGCTGGGGGCGGCGATCGACTATGTCGAATCGATCGGCAAGGAGCGCATCGCCGCGCACGAGCAGAAGCTGGTGGACTATGCGGTGGAGCGTCTGCGCGGCATCAATTCGCTGCGCATCGTCGGCAACCCGCGCGAGCGCGGTCCGCTGATTTCCTTCACCATGAAGGGCGCGCACCCCCACGATATCGCCACCGTGATCGACCGGGCCGGCGTCGCGGTGCGCGCTGGAACCCATTGCGTGATGCCGCTTCTGGAGCGGTTCAACGAAACCGCGACGTGCCGTGCCTCGTTTGCGATGTATAATACGACGGCCGAGGTCGATGCGCTGGCCGAGGCCCTCATCAAGGCGCAGGATTTGTTTGCATGAGCGAAACCGAGACCCACGAGGCGACTGTCGATGCCACCGCGTCGGCGCTGCCGCCGGAGGAGACCGAGCGCCTCGGCACCGAAATCGTCGCCGCGCTCAAGACCGTGTACGACCCCGAGATTCCGGCCGATATCTACGAGCTCGGCCTGATCTACAAGGTCGATATCAAGGACGACCGCGCGGTCGATATCGTGATGACGCTGACCACCCCGAACTGCCCGGCGGCGGCGGAACTGCCGACCATGGTGGAGAACGCGGTCGCCAGCGTGCCCGGCGTCGGCGTCGTCGGCGTCAGCATCGTGTTCGAGCCGCCGTGGACGCCGGACCGCATGTCCGACGAGGCGCGGCTGGTGCTCAATATGTGGTGATCGATCTTTTCCAGTGGTCCGGTTCCAGCGTCTGCATCCCGTTTCGGCGGATCGCGTGCAAATGTTGGAATGAAAGGATCACTCGCAAAGACAGGTTTCGAGTGGAGCTGGGAAGCCGCACGCATTGAACCGCCGCACGGGACGGACCACATGACAGAGATGACCTCGACCGCCACTGCCGTTACCCCGAAGCCGAAGCGGGCGCGCCCGCAGGTGATGCGGCTCACCGAGGCCGCCGCCGCGCGCGTGCGCGAACTCGCCGGCCGCGCCGATTCCGAGATCGTCGGCCTGCGCGTCGGCGTCAAGAACGGCGGCTGC
>JBDHSY010000023.1:0-14835 GCA_039808405.1 Xanthobacteraceae bacterium | reverse complement strand
GCTGCTGGTGTTTAGGCAGCGGCCACGATTGTGATGCACCCGTAGCTCAGCTGGATAGAGCGTTGCCCTCCGAAGGCGAAGGCAAGCTCTTTTTGCTGAGTGCGCGTGTCGGAAAAAACGAATGAAACCAAGCGATTGGTGAATTTCACAGGAAGCGGAAAAACCGCTTCCGTGGCCGCGGAAGCACCACGGAAGCAAACTGAAGGGAGTGTGTAGAGGACGAACGGCGAAAATCGGGACGGCCTTTGGCCCGCTCCGTTTGAGTCGTTACGATTTATGGATTCGTGATTGACCCAGCTCGGGCTCGACCACTATCTGAACATCACTGCACCCGTAGCTCAGCTGGATAGAGTGACGGCCTCCGAAGCCGTAGGTCACAGGTTCGAATCCTGTCGGGTGCGCCACCATTTTGGAACCAAAGTGCGAACGCCGAGCGTTGCTGACGGCGCCACATCGGCCACCAATATCAACGACCCTGTCATCGCCGAGGCTCCAGTGGGAGACCCTAGCTTCCCCACCACGACCGATCTTAGATTCTTGGTGACCTGCGAAGGACTAGACCTAGCGACCAAGCGGCCGGAGAGTTTGAAACTCGGATAGAACCTGCTCGGGGTGGTAGGGTTTGCCGATGAAGCCGACGCCGATCGGCAGCGTGCAATCATCGGGGACGTTACGGCCGGAGGTTACGAGGACGCGCAGATGCGGCCAGTGCTCGGAGATCGTTGCGACCAAGCCGAGCCCGTTCAGATCACCTGGCATTTCGATATCGGTGAACACCGTGCCGATGTCGGAGTGGGCCTTGAGGATCGCCAGGGCTTCGGCCGCGTTGCGGGCTTCATGCACGCGGTAGCCAGCCCCGGCAAAGATCTCCGCAGCCATGATGCAGATGAGGGGTTCGTCTTCCACGACAAGCACAGAACCGCGACCTGTTCTCGGTATCCTTCTCAACTCGCTTTCTCCCGTCTGGCCTTGCAGTCCTGGGCCTGGCTCGCATCTCGCAGCGTTGCGGCCCAATAGGCGAGGATTAGTCCCTCGTCGCTCGCGGTCTCAGCGGTAACGGCCGCATAGGTGGGCCAGCATGTCGGAAACCTCCGCAACGGATGTCGGTCCCCGGCGCTCCATCAGGGCCGCGATGATAGCCAACGCACCCCCCATCGCGCCCACGATCGACGGGTCGCCGTCACCGTAGTGCGGCAGCACACGCTCATCCGGCTCAATAGGCGTGGCTCGGGCGAGAGTGTCCAAGGCCATCTGAAGCTGCGCAGCCGCCGTCGCTTCGCCGGCGGTATCCAAGATCGACATTGCCGCGCGCATCAGGTCCGCAGCTCGTCGGTGGGGCGTTGCGCCGCTCGTCACAAATTGTTCCGGGAGTGTGTGATCGCCATGCCGTCCTTGGGGGCGATACAGACCTGATTTCGTCCCCCATTTTTTGCAGCATAGAGGGCTTCATCGGCCGCGCGCAGCGCGGCTCGAGGATCAGAAAAATCGAACACGTCGGCGATGCCAGCCGAAAAGGTGATTTGTCCCAGTCGCTCGTCGGTCTTGCGGTTTCTCAGGCGGCGTTGCGCTATTTTCTCGCGAAGCTGGTCGAGCTTCTTGTGCGCTTCGGTAACTTTCATACCCCGAAACAGCATGACGAACTCCTCACCGCCGTGCCGTGCAACATAGCAATTGTCGTTGGAGATGGTCGCGAACACTTCGGCGATCAGACGGATGACCCGATCGCCGGCCTCGTGGCCCTGTGTGTCGTTAATCCGCTTGAAATGGTCGATATCGCAGAACGCCGCCGCTAGCGGATCGAAGGCCGCGCGCGCCTCGCGAAACTCGCGCTCTAGCGCCGCCTCGAACGCCCTGCGATTGGGTAGGCCAGTCAGGTGGTCGACCTCCGCATCGCGCTTTGCCTTGTTGAGACTACGGCGCAGCACTTTGGTCTCGTCCTCGCTTCGCCGCATGTCAGCCTCGAGCTTGCGTGTCCGCTCGAGCATGGCCTTCGCCAGATCGGCGAGGCTAGAAACGAGGTGGTCTGTCTCCTGGACCTGCACCAGTTCAGCGACATGCTGTTCCATCGCGTCGCTGTAGTCCGATGTCGCGTTTTGCGCGGCCGCGGTGCTTTTCAAGAAACTCTCGAGCATTGATTCCAGCCTCAGCATGAGGTGCTCGATACCGTCATGCTTATTGGCCTTCTCGTCGGCGGCCATGGTTTCGTCCAGCCAAGCCTGCGTAACGTCAAGGCCGGCTGTAACGCGCTGCGCTATCTTGCGGGCGAGCGCGGGATTAGAGCCGGAGAATGCCCCGTGTGCGGCGAGCAGGTTGTTCGGCGTCACCTCCAGCTTGCAAGACAGCAGGAAAGCGCTGATTTCATCAAGCAGATGTCTGCGCCCCTGCTGGACGATGTCATCCACTGGCCCAGTCTTCGTGAGCGACTGCTCAGCGGGGCTCGCGGTAGCATTACGCGAGCCGCGCCATCCGAGCCAACCAAACAAGCCATTTGAACTCTCTGGATTGGTCACTTTCCCCCCGCAGAAAGCACCACCGCCTACCAAGCGGTTGGCGGAAAATCCTCGTTTTGTTGGAGGTGCCTCCGCGCAGTAGGCGACGATCCTGACGAATCCCTGACAAGACCGGTTGGGTTACCCCGTCAGCGTTCCGTCAGGATGTGGAGGTAAGGCGTCGTGTTTAGCACGAGGTTCTAAATGAGCAGATCGCACCGTCATCCCGAACGTCACACCGTCTCACGGATCGGTTGGCTACGGGCAGCGGTGCTTGGTGCCAATGATGGCATCGTCTCTACCGCTAGCCTGATCGTTGGTGTCACCGCTTCAGGGGCGGGCAGGAATGGCATCTTGGTCGCGGGTGCGGCAGCACTGGTCGCCGGCGCGATGTCGATGGCAGCCGGAGAATATGTCTCCGTCAGCTCGCAATCCGACACCGAGAACGCTGATCTTGCCAGGGAAAGACGCGAGCTGGCCGACCAACCGGCTTCGGAGCGTGATGAACTGGAGAACATCTACATAGCGCGCGGCCTCGATCAGACTCTTGCGCGACAAGTTGCGGATCAGCTCATGGTGAAGGACGCGCTAGGGGCGCATGCCCGCGACGAATTGGGAATTTCCGAGGTCTTGACCGCAAGGCCCCTACAAGCAGCGCTGACGTCAGCGTTGACGTTCAGCGCAGGCGCAATCATGCCGTTGGTGCTGGTCGCCATCGCGCCGGCTTCATTCCTTATCCCGTTGGAGATCGCGGTTTCTTTGCTTTGCCTGGCGATGCTCGGAGCGCTTGGCGCCCGGACTGGAGGGGCTCCGATCATGCGATCTGTGCTACGTGTGACGTTCTGGGGCGCGTTGGCGATGGGGCTCACAGCAAGTATTGGGCGGCTGTTCGGTACCGCCGTTTAAACAGGCGCTTTCTTTTGTTCGCTTGTTGCAGCAGTGTCATGCGGCGAATTCGGCGCGGAACTCCAGGTGGAATCAAAAAATGCCTCGGGTCGACTGCTTAGCCGGGATACTTTGACATGCGTGTACTGGTCGTTGAGGACAATAATCGGCTCGGGCGACTGATCGCGAGCGGCCTTCAGCGCCGGGGCTACGCCTGCGATGTCGCCCTTTGCCTCCGTGAGGCGGAGACCGCCATGTACGGCGCAACCTATGATGCGATCATCCTCGACCTGGGACTGCCGGATGGCGACGGCAAAGAGTGGCTCATCGCGCGGCGGAAATCTCGGGACATGCCGCCCGCGATCATGCTGACCGCGCGTGGAGGGCTTGAAGATCGTGTCACCGGGCTGGATGCCGGCGCCGACGACTACATGGTCAAGCCGGTCGAAATCGAGGAACTCGCTGCTCGTCTTCGGGCGCTTTTCCGCCGACCCGGCCCTCGCACCCCGACCACCATCGAAGCGGGACGCCTTCAGCTTGACGTTGCAAGTAGAACAGCGCGGATCGGAGAGACTGAAATGGATTTCTCCCGACGCGAGAGCGATCTCCTCGAACTGCTAATGCGTCGCGCCGGCACCGTTGTGCATCGGGAGGTGATTGAAAACGCCCTCTACAGCTACAGAGAGCCGGTCACTCCCAACGCTGTCGAAGCGGCCGTTTCAAGGCTTCGCCGGAAGCTGGAGGACGCGGGGCTGACCGGCGCGCTCCACACTATTAGGGGGATCGGCTACATGCTCAGGGATAACGGTACGTGACGAAGCGGAGATCAATTTCACGCCGGTTGATGCGCGGCCTCACTATCGTCGGGGCCGTTGGAACCATCCTGTTGTTCGCTGCCGTGGTCTTCTTCTACCATTTCTCGATCACGGATTTTCGAGTTAGCGCAGACCATCCGCGTGCGTTCCGCGAGACGTTGGAGCATGTTGTTCTCCCGGTCGCGATCTTAATGGGACCAGTTGCCTTCGTTGTAACCAGGGTCATTGGGCAGGCATTCCTCCCATTGGAAGCGGCCGCACGTAAAATTGCGGCCGCACGCGGACATGAACGCGGGTTTCGAATTGATACCTCGGAACTGCCCGCCGAAGCACTTCCGTTCACGGATGCGGTCAACGATCTTCTTGAGCGTCTCGACGAAGCAGCGGTTCGCCAGGAGGCTTTTGCCGCCGATGTGGCGCATGAGCTGCGAACGCCACTCGCGCTTCTCGCGCTAGAGCTGGATCAGTTCGACGATGTCGATGCCGCGCGGTTGAAAGAAGATGTGATGGCGATGCGGCGGCTCATCGAGCAGTTGATGCTCCTTGCTCAGATTGACGCATTCGATGCGGCACAGATCGCGCTCGAGCAGGTACCCCTAGTCGCCGTCGCGAGGGATGTCGTCAGCTCCATCGCTCCAGCAGTCATCACGGCCGGTCGGACAATCGATCTCAAGATCGATGATGAAGGAGCGGCCGTGCGTGGTCGGCGTGAAGCAATCGCAGCGGCCCTGCGTAATCTTGTCGAGAATGCCGTTCGTGCGACGCCGGTTGGAGGCGCGATCCATGTACGCGTGGGACCTGGCTTAATCGTGAGTGTTGCCGACGACGGGCCGGGCTTGACACCAGATCGTCTTCGCGAGTTGGCGCGACGCCACTGCCGCGCTGACCATGCAAGCAACGATGGTGCTGGCCTTGGCCTCGCGATCGTGAAGCGGATCATGGCCGCGCATGGAGGCCAGCTCGAAACTCATCCGGAAAAGAGCGAGATTTCCCTAAATTTTTCCCGTTAGTTGAATGATTTACTCTCGTCAGGGTTTCGTCAGCATCGCTGCATATCTGACGATGTTATGTCTAACCGAACCTATGTGCTTACAGGCGTCGGCATTGTTATTGGATTGACGTTTGCCGGCTTAGGGTGGGTAGCGACTCACCACGGAACGGTATCGCCCGCCCAAACGCCCTCAACTAGCGAGCGGCCGGCAGCGCCGGGCACTTTTTCTGTCAGCACACAACAAGCCGCGCAGCTTGGTATCCAGCTCGCTGCTGCGACGAGCGTTGATGAAGTACCGCTCGCGAACATTCCCGCAATGATCCAGCCACCCGCCAATGCTCGCGTAGCGGTGGCGGCAACTTTCCCTGGGGTGGTGGTGCGCACGCTTGTGGTGGAGGGGGACATCGTCCGGCAAGGGCAGCCGCTCGCGGTCATATCGAGCCGGGAGGTCCTGACGATGGGGGCCGACCTCACGCGCGCGAACGCGCGCTCCGGTGTTGCGCGTTCAAACGCCGCCCGGCTTTCGCAACTCGCCCGCGAAGGGATCATTGCCGGCGCGCGTGCGGAGGAAGCAGATGCTGTGGCCGCGGAGGCAAACGCCGATGTTTCGGAAAAGGCGCGCATCCTCAGAATGGTCAACGGCCATGGCGGAAGCGGAACTTATACGCTGACCGCGCCAATAGCAGGGCGTGTGACGGCGGCATCTATCCAGGCAGGAAATCCTGTCGACGGCACGACGGCGCCCTACCTCATCGACGCGGCCGACCGCTACGAAGTCGCCGGCCAATTGCCGGAAAGACTGATCGGCAAAGTCCGACCGGGCATGAGTGTCCGGGTCAATCCCGATATTGGGGGCCGGGTTATCGCGGTCGGCACGACGATCGATCCCGCCACCAGGTCGGCAAGCCTCAAGGCACAGATTCCCGCCGGCGCGGGAATTATCACCGGGCGAGCGACGACCATCACTGTGTTCGGCCCTGCGCCGGCGGGAGCCGTGTCAGTGCCTACCGCCGCAGTCGCGATAATCAGCGCGAAAACGGTCGTCTTCGTTACCGCACCCGACGGCTTCGCTATGCGGGACGTGGTGAGCGGCGGCACCGCTGGCGACAAGACGGTTCTACTTTCGGGCGTGAAACCCGGCGAGCGGGTGGTGATTCAGGGCACGAGCGCGCTCAAGGCGCTCGCCTTGGCTCGCTAGGGCGATCCGATGCTGCGTTCGCTGGTCGCCGCCTCGCTCTCCTATCGCCTGCTGGTTCTCGCTATTGCCGCAATGGTCGCCGGGCTTGGCATCTGGGCCTTCGTCAACCTGCCGGTGGATGCCTATCCCAATATCGCACCGACGCAAGTGAAGGTCATCCTCAAAGCCCCAGGCATGACGCCAGAGGAAGTGGAAAGCCGCGTCATCACGCCGATCGAGATGGAGATGCTCGGCATCCCCAATCAGGCAATCCTGCGCTCGACGGCCAAGTATGCAATCGCGGACATCACAATCGATTTCAAGGACGGGACTGAC
Source organism: Xanthobacteraceae bacterium (assembly GCA_039808405.1). Taxonomy (GTDB): domain Bacteria; phylum Pseudomonadota; class Alphaproteobacteria; order Rhizobiales; family Xanthobacteraceae; genus PRO6. The sequence continues at coordinate 8,142 of JBDHSY010000023.1, read as the reverse complement.
ATCTATTGGGCGCGCCAGCAGGTCGCGGAGCGCTTGTCGGGAGTTATGGCCGATCTGCCTGCCTCTGTGAGCGGCGGTATGGCGCCGATCTCAACACCGCTTTCTGACGTGTACATGTTCACGATCGAGGGTCCCCTTAGCCTTCAGCAGAAGCGCGAGCTGCTCGACTGGACCATACGTCCCGCGCTGCGCACAGTGCCCGGCGTCGCTGATGTCAACGCGCTCGGCGGCTATGTGCGCACCTTCGAGGTCAAGCCCGATCCTGTCGCGCTTGCTGGTGCGAAACTCTCCATCGCCGATCTGCGTACCGCTATCGAAAGCGGCAACCGCAATGACGGCGCTGGCCGGCTGATGTCCGGAGAAGAGTCGCTAATTATCCGTGCGGTCGGCGCGATTCGCTCGGCGGATGATCTCCGCTCGCTCGTCTTGGCAAACCGCGACGGTCGTATCGTGCGGCTCGGCGATGTGGCGAGCGTCGGGGTCGGTAGCCTTACCCGGTACGGAGCAGTCACGAAGAACGGGAAAGCCGAAGCGGTCGAGGGCCTAGTCATCGCCCTGCGCGGCGCCGATGCCCGGCAGGTCGTAGACGGTGTACGCGACAGGCTCGCCGAGGTCAGCAAGTCGCTGCCTGCAGGTACGTATATCAGCGTTTTCTACGATCGCTCCGACCTTATCCAGCGTGCTGTCGGCACTGTCGAGGAGGCTCTGCTTGAGGCCACCATCCTCGTTATCGTGCTGTTGATCCTCTTTCTCGGCGACTGGCGTGCCGCCGCCATTGTCGCCGTGACCCTGCCCATGGCGGCACTTATCACTTTCCTTTTCATGCGGAGCATGGGCCTTTCCGCAAACCTGATGAGCCTCGGCGGTCTCGCCATCGCGATCGGTATGCTTGTGGATGGCGCGGTCGTCGTCGTCGAGAACATCGTCGAGCGCCTCGGCCACGCTCATGAAGAAGGCCGACCTCGCCTCAATATCATCTTCCAAGCGGCGAACGAGGTGATTGTGCCGGTTTCGGCCGGCATTGTCATCATTGCGCTCGTGTTCCTACCGCTGCTGTCGCTGCAGGGGCTTGAGGGCAAGCTGTTTGCGCCGGTCGCACTCACTATCGTCTTCGCGCTCACGGGCTCGCTCTTGCTCGCGCTCACCTTAGTTCCGGTGCTCTCGTCCTTCGGTCTTAAGAGCGGTCATCACGGTGAACCGTGGATCATGCGGCAACTCGCGCCGCGCTATCGCCGCCTGTTGGACATCGCCTTCGCACGGAAGCGCTTGATCTACGGCCTGTCCGCAGCGGGCCTCGTCATCGCTGGCATGGCGTATGGCGCGGTCGGCAAGACCTTCATGCCGACAATGGACGAAGGTTCGGTGATCGTGCAGCTCACCAAGCTGCCGTCGATCAATCTGGATCAATCCGTCCGGGGCGACATGGCGGTGCAACGCGCCCTGATGTCCGTGCCCGAAGTCCAGGACGTGATCGCCCGCGTCGGTTCAGACGAAATCGGCCTCGATCCTATGGGCCTCAACGAAACTGACAGCTTCGTTGTCCTGAAGCCCCATTCCGAATGGCGCGGCAACAAGGATTTTGTAGTCAACGCATTGCGCAAGGTGCTGGAGGGACTGCCCGGCATCCAGTCGAGTTTTACGCAGCCGATCGAAATGCGCGTGTCCGAGATGCTGACCGGCGCACGCGGCGACCTCGCGGTCAAGATATTCGGTCCCGACACAGCAACGCTTGCCGATCTCGCCGGCCAGATCCAGCACACATTGTCGGGCATCCGCGGTGCGTCTGAGGTGCTGACGGTTGCGAACGACAACGTGGACTACCTCCAACTCGACATCGATCGCACTGCTGCGGGCCGGTTCGGTATGCCGGTCGACCAGATGGAGGACGCTCTGCGGGCCCAAGTCGAAGGTATGCGTGCGGGTATCGTCGCTGATGGCCAGAAGCGCGTCCCCATCGTCATTCGTGGCGATGAAAGCCTGCGTTCCGATCCCGCGCGTTTCGCCGATCTGCAGTTACGAACACCGGGCGGGATCCTGGCGCGGGTCAGCGATATGGCGCAGGTCAATCGCACCGAAGGGCCGGTCAAACTCGACCACGAAAATGGCTCCCGGTTTGCTCTCGTGCAGGCGTTCGTCTCAGGACGCGATCTGGTCGGCTATGTCGACGAGGCCAGGACCGCGGTCAACGCCAAGATCAAACTTCCGCCTGGTTATCGCATCGTCTGGGGTGGCCAGTTCGAGAACCAGCAGCGCGCGTCCGCACGGTTGATGATGGTGATCCCGGTGGCGCTGCTGCTTATTTTCTTCGTATTGCTCGGCACGCTCCGCTCGCTTCGAGCGTCCGCAGTCATTCTGCTCAACATCCCCTTCGCCATGGTTGGTGGCATCGTGTCGCTCTGGGCGTCAGGGCAGTATCTCTCCGCTCCGGCATCGGTCGGCTTTATCGCCTTGCTAGGCATAGCCGTACTCAACGGCCTGGTGCTGGTCGCCTATTTTCGGCAGCTCCGCACCGAAGGATTGCCGATGGGCGAAGCCGTGCGCCTAGGCGCCGAGCGGCGGCTTCGTCCAGTGCTGATGACGGCGAGCATCACCGCATTCGGCTTGGTGCCGTTGCTCTTCGCCAGCGGCCCCGGATCGGAAATTCAGCGCCCGCTCGCGATCGTCGTCATTGGCGGCCTCATCACTTCGACGCTGCTGACGCTCGTTCTTCTACCCATCCTGTTCGAGCGCTTCGGCGAGGGCGCGGAGGAAGCCGTAAATGACTGAAGTGCTGCTCACCTTCCATTGCGCCCGTGGCGACTGTGATGTCGTCGCCGAGACGATCCGGACCCGGACCGACGCACCACTCCATATTTTGCAGACGACCGTGCGCGGCAAAGACTTCGATGATGCGAGCACGGCCGAGTGCGTCGCCGGCCTTCTGCGCAGGAACGCGATCGAGCTGATAGTCGAAACCGATGCCGTCGCGGGCCTAGTCGAGGCCATCAACCGAGCCAAGCGGGATTTGCCGGTACGCTGGCATGCCGTGCCTATTCTGATGCGCGGGAGAGTCGCATGAAACCACAATCCCTCTTCCTAATCCTGCTTGTGCTTTTGGCTCCCGCCGAGGCGCTGGCACAACGCGCGGACTTACCTCCGGCGGAACTAGTCAACCAGGCGCTCGACAACCATCCCAGTGTCAAAGCTGCCGCTGCGCGCGTGGCGGCGGCGCGCGCCCACAGCGACATGCTCCAACGGGGGCCTCACGAAATGACGCTGTCAAGCGGTTACACTCGTCGCAATGTCGAAGGCTTCGGCGGACGGAACGAATTCGACGTGACCGTGAGTCGGGCCGTCCGCCTTCCCGGAAAAGCCGCGCTCGACGGCCAGGCAGGCTCACTGGAGGTCGAAGTCGCGAAAAACAGGATGGAGGACGTCCGTCACCAGACTACGCTTGTCCTGTCAGGGCTCTGGCACGACTGGCTAACCGCCGCCAGCCACTACCGCAACGATCTTGCGACGGTCCAGGATCAGGAAAAAGCCCTCGCGGCTCTGCGTCGGCGTGTGACGTTGCGCGATGCTGCTGCCCTCGATGTCGACCAAGCCTTAACCGCACTCGCGCAGGCGCGCGCCCAGGCCGCTTCTTCGCTCGCGGCAAGAGAGCAGGCCCGTGTCACGCTGGCGGCGACGTTTCCGGACATCGCCTTACCTTCCAGGCCGCCCGAACTTGCAAAGCCCGTTCTCCCGTCAGGTGGGATCGTGAGAATGCGGAATCTCGTGATCGAGCGCAGCCACGAAATTCGCGCGGCCGATCGGGACGCCCAGCGGCTCAACGTCTTGTCGCGGCGTGTCCGGGAGGATCGGATCGCCGATCCGACGGTCGGTGTGCGCATGTTCAGCGAGCAAGGTGGCCTCGAGAAGGGAGCCGGCGTGATTGTCTCGATTCCGCTCGGCGGCGGCTACCGCCAAGCGGCAGCCGACCAGGCATCTGCAGAGGCAAGCTCCGCCTGGCAAGAGCTAGCCAATGTTCGACGTACCATCACGGCGGTCGCTGATGCGGATCTGTCGAACGCGCGCACGCGGCTTGCCGCCTGGCAGAGCGCAGATGCAGCAGCGCGCAGCGCCGGCGAGGCGGTGGTCAGGACCAGGCGTGGTTACGAGCTGGGGCAGATTGACCTTTCGGATCTCCTCTATTCGCAGCGACAGGCGAATGACATGCGAAGGTATGAAATCGACGCACGGGCCGAAGCGGATCGCGCGCTGCTCAAGCTTCAGATCGACTCCCATAGCATCTGGGCGCCAGACGAAGGGTCGGGCCAGTGAAACCGCCTTAGTGCAGTGGTCAGGCTCTAGCAGCGGCGCGAGGGTCATAACCTAGACCGGGCGATCATGTCGGCGAAACACCCAAGAGAGTTCTGCATCATGTTGATAGTCCCAACCCAATCGTCAGTACCGCATGGTCCGCAACACTACGATGTCGTCAGCGTTGTCTTTCATTGGCTGACCGCCTTTCTTGCCGTCACACTGTTTTTGCTAGCGGAAGTTTGGGACTTCCTTCCGCACGGTACGCCGCTGCGTCACAATCTACAGGGATTGCACGTTTCGCTTGGAATTCTTTTGTCAGCAGTTCTCGCCGCACGGCTTATCTGGCGCATCTGGTTCGGCCGCAAACTGTCCCCAGTCATTTCGCGACTACCATATTGGGTCGCGCGCGGCGTCCATCATCTGCTTTATGCGCTTCTGATTGGTCAAATTGGGCTTGGCTATATATTCCGTTGGGCCCAGGGTGAAGCATTCAGTTTCTTTGGTTTATTCTCCATCCCGGCGTTGATTTCACCGGACAAGGCTGCCGCAAGGCTAGCGGGCGATTTTCACAATTTTATCGGATGGACGATTATTGTGCTGGTCTGCGGTCATGCAGTCGTGGCGCTGCTTCATCACTACGTTCTGCGAGACGACACGTTAAAGCGGATGCTGCCCAATCGGACCGGGCGCTCAAGCTTTTGAATACCTTAGGCCCAGCAAAATAGCCAATTTGAAAAGGGCGAGGGAGGATGGAGAACTCAGACTTAATCGAGATTCGCCATCTGAACTATTTCGTGGCTGCGGCGGAATACGGTAGTTTTCGGAAGGCCGGAACGGCTCTCGGGATATCTGAATCTGCGATTAGTCGCCGCATTCGCGACCTTGAGGATCGAGTTGGGGTCTCATTATTTCATCGGCACTCTAGCGGCGTCTTGCTCACCGACGCCGGCGAGCATTTCCTCGCAAGGGCGAGACAAGGTCTTAGAATAATTCGAGAGGGCGCACGTAATATTGCGGTAATTGGCCGTGGCGAAGAAGGGTGCGTTAGGATTGGCATATTCTCATCGCTCGCTTCTGGTTTTCTTTCAGAGCTTCTGCGCTCCTATCACGAAAAGTACAGCATGGTGCGCGTCGATTTCCTCGATGGAAATCCAGCCGAGCACATCGCTGCAATTCGGCAGCTCCGGCTCGATGTCGCGTTCGTTACGGGAACGGGCGCATGGACAGACTGCGAAACCATGCATCTTTGGTCGGAACGCGTCTTCGCAGTGTTGCCAGGCGAACATTCTTTGGCGCTTAAAGATGAGTTGACCTGGGAAGATCTGACCGAAGAGCGTTTTATTGTCAGCCACGGACCACCGGGACCAGAGGTCCACGATTATCTAGTCCAGCGCCTAGCCGATCTTGGTAGGCATCCCGATATCCATCTGCAAAATGTCGGCCGGGATAATCTTCTGCGCCTTGTTGCCTTCGGGCGCGGTCTGACGCTGACGAGCGAAGCGACCACGGCGGCGCAATTCCCAGGTGTTGCCTACCGGCCGATTGCCGGGGAGGTGCTTCCCTTTAGCGCGGTATGGTCGGCCAGGAACGACAATCCCGCCTTCCGGCGGTTGCTCGGCCTTGCCCGGTCGATGGCGCGAGCGAGTGATGCAAAGGACTTCAGCTTTCCGGCTTCGGCGGAGCCACTGCGCGCCGCGCTTTTGCGAAGCCCCGATCAGTCGCCATAAAACGTTCGAGCATGGGTGCGATCAGGCGCACGGGATCGGCGGGTGAGCGGCCATTTCCGCGAGAGAGGATTTCGGCATAGGCCGTAAGATCGCGGTGGAGCGTGGCGGGCAGCTCCACCGTCACCTTCACCGGCTTGTCGTCCGCGATCGGACCGAGCTTGAGCTTCGTCAATTCAACCTCCGTAAGGTTCAAGGACGAGGTCGCGCGTGACAATCACACGCACCGGGAAGCCCGGCCGGATCGTCAGCGTCGGGGCGATATAGAGCTGGCGCTGGACGATCTGCTGGCCGGTCTGGCTGATGCCGTTCGACGCGCCCATGCGGATGGCCTGGACGAGGTTATTTTCGTTGTTGCTGGTGCCGGCTTCCGCGCCCACGCTGAGAATGGTGGAGAGGGCGGCGGCCTTGAACAACTCGCCCCAATGGTAGTCGACGCCATCCTCCAGCCCGGCATAGCCCTCGGCGTCGGCGCCGGGCTGGCGCTCCAGCACGATCGACCGGCCGTTGGGCATGATGAGCCGATTCCAGACCAGCAGGACACGGCGCTGCCCGAAGCCGACGCCGTTGTCGTACTGGCCGATGATGCGCGTGCCTTGCGGCAGGAGCAGGATGTGTCCCGTCGGGCTGTCATAAACATTCTCCGTCACCTGGGCCGTGATCTGGCCGGGAAGGTCGGAGCGAATGCCGGTGATGAGCGCGGCCGGGATGACGGCGCCAGCCTGAAGGATGTTGGCGGAAGCCGGTGCGGCGACGCGATCAGGCGAAACCGTGCGCTTGTCGGGCGGCGCATTGAGGAAGGCGAGTTGACGGTCCTGGGCGGACGGCGTCGCCGGCTGCGGCGCCAGACCCAGGCTGGCGAGATCGGCCGGCGGCGTGGCTGCCGGCGTCGGTTGCGCCGTGCTGGCGGGCCGCGTTTCGGTGGATGCGAACAGCCGTGCGGTCCGTGCCGCCTCCAGCTCCTGCGCCCGGCGCTGTTCCTCGGGGCTTGGTCCCACCGGGCCTGATGCCGACGCGCCGATCGGCGGCACGGTGGCGCCATTCTGCGCGTTGAGGATCGGGCGGCCGAGATCGCCGGGGAGCGGCGGCCCCAGCTTGGGGACGCCCGAATAGTCCTTCGGCAGGCCCGCCAGGCCGTCCGGCGTCGAGCGGTTGTCAGTCGAATACAGCTCCTCGCCTGGGCCGGCGTGACGGGTCTGAAGCGCATAGATCAGCGCGCCGCCAACACCGAGGCTTGCGGCCAGGCCCAGCCCGGCCAGCACCTTGCGGGAGAGGCGCGTCACCCGCGGCGACTCGGCGCGCAGCCGCATGGTCGCGGCCGGCTCTCCGGTCAGCGGCTGGGAGGCGTCATCGTCAGCCGGCTGCGGCTTAGGCGCCGGATCAGGCACGCGGCCTTCCTCCTTCTCGGGATCGCGTTCGTCGCTCACGATGCGGACCTCCCGTCGGTGCGGGAGATGCGCACGCGCTTCTGGGTCTTGCCCGCGCCGAAGCGCAACTCGGCGGCGGCGAACAGCCGGTCCACGATCATGTAGTTGCCGCGCACGCGATAGTTCACCAGCTCGGACGTGTCGCCTTCCGGCCCGACCACGAACAGCGGCGGCATCTCGCCCTGGCCGATGCCACGGGGAAATTCGATGAACACCTGCTTGCCGTCATCGAAGGCGCGCAGCGGCCGCCACGGCGCGCGGTCGCCCGACACCTCGTAGCGGAAGTTGACGCGGGCGAGATCGATGCCGCCCGACACCGGCTGCGCGGCTTCGGCCTGGCTGTTCTGACGGCGCAGCGCGATGAGCTGGTCCTGCGGATATTGCCAGGACACCGACGCCATGTAGGTCGATGGCGTCGCGCGCAGCTCCATGTGATAGGTGCGCCGGTCGGTGTTGATGACGAGATTGGTCATCAACTCGGCCCGGGTCGGCTTGACGAGGATGTGGATCTGCTTGGCCGCGCCGGTGCCGCTCTCGGTGTCGCCGATGATCCAGCGCACCGTATCGCCGGCGGCGACGGGACCGGAGCCGACAAGCTGCTCGCCGGCCTGGAGCGCAATGTCGGTGATTTGCCCCGGCGAGGCATAGACCTGATAGAGCGCGCCATCGACGAAGGGATAGACCTGCATCGAGTTGATGAAGCCGTC
>JBDHSY010000022.1:0-14962 GCA_039808405.1 Xanthobacteraceae bacterium | reverse complement strand
GATGGCGATCGCCAATTACGAGGATCGCTTCGTCATCCCGACCGCGCATCGCGAATGGAGTGAGGATGCCTACGACCTGCGCGGCTCGTGCGGCTTCTCGTTCGGCAACGGCTGTTCGGGCGGCACCTCGGAGCCTGACCTGTTCGGCTCCGCCCGCGCGAAGAAGCCGTCCAACCCGATGGAGATCGCGTGATGACCGTGCTTGTCACCCCGAGCTTCAAGGCGCTGTCGGCGCTGCTCACCTATCCGACGCCGGAGCTTCTCGCCGCCGGCGGCGAGATCGCGGCGGCGCTGGCGGATGACGGCGCGATACCGGAGGCCCGGCGCGGTGCGCTGGTGCCGCTGCTCGACGAGCTTGCGACGAGCGACATCTACGAGATGCAGGAGCGCTATGTCGATCTGTTCGACAAGACGCGGCGGCTGTCGCTGCATCTGTTCGAGCACGTTCACGGCGAAAGCCGCGACCGCGGCCAGGCCATGGTCGATCTCGCCAATCTCTACGAGCGCGGCGGGCTGATGCTGGCGGCCAGCGAACTGCCCGACTATCTGCCGTTGTTCCTCGAATATCTGGCGACGCGGCCGCGCGAGGAGGCGAAAGCGCTGATCGCCGAGATCGACCACATCCTCGCGCCGCTCGAGGAACGGCTCATCGCGCGCGGCTCGCCCTATGCCGCCGTGTTCACGGCGATCCGTGCCACCGCTGGCGCGGCGATGCAGGCCAAGCCCGCCGGTGTCGCCGACGAGCCCGACGATCTCGCCGTGCTCGATGCCGACTGGGAGGAAACCGCCGTCACCTTCGGGCCCGGCGATGCGCTGGACGGTTGCTCGGTGGACCGGCTGCGCACGCAGTTGCGCGCGGCGCGGCGCGATGCGCGCCAGATACAGGCATAGGGAGGAGGGACCATGTTCGAGACCGTCAACGCCATCGTGTTCGGCTGGTATCCTTATCTCTGCCTGACCGTGTTCCTGCTCGGCAGCCTGCTGCGTTTCGACCGCGAACAGTACACCTGGAAATCCGGCTCGTCGCAGCTGTTGCGGCGGCGCCAGCTGCGCTGGGGATCGAACCTGTTCCACGTCGGCATTCTGGTGATCTTCGTCGGCCACGCCGGCGGCCTGCTGACGCCGATCTGGGTGTTCGACATGCTCGGCATCAGCCACTCGTTCAAGCAGGGCATGGCGATCGTCATCGGCGGCGTCGCCGGCGGCGCCGGCTTCATCGGCATCGCGCTTTTGGCGCACCGCCGCCTGTTCGATCCGCGCATCCGCGCCACGTCCTCGTTCGGCGACACCGCGATCCTGCTGCTCTTGTGGGCGCAACTGGTGCTCGGCCTCGCCACCATTTTCGTGTCGCTCCAGCACATGGACGGCCACGAGATGGTGAAGTTCATGAACTGGGCGCAGGGCATCGTGCTGCTGCGGCCGGACGCGGCGTCCTATGTCGCCGACGTGCATCCCTTGTTCCGCGCGCACATCGTGCTCGGCATGACCATCTTCCTGGTGTTTCCGTTCACGCGCCTCGTCCACATCTGGAGCGCGCCGATCTGGTATCTCGGCCGGCCCGGCTATCAGATCGTGCGCACGCGTTTTGCCAAAACGGCGCCGCGTCCCGGCGCGTCGCTGGCGCGCAAGGCGCCGCAGCCGGCGGAGTAATAGACATGGTCACGATGGTCATCGATCACAGCGCCAGGCGCCGCGCGCAAGGGGCGCCCGAGGAGGGCGCGGCGGCGCCGGCCGCCGAGCCGGTGGTAATGCCGCAGGTCAGCGTCAACGGCGTCGTCATCGCGCGCAAGGCGATCGCCGCCGAGGTGCAGAACTGCCCGGCGGCCAACCCGGGGGAGGGCTGGCGCGCGGCGACGCGCGCGCTGGTGATCCGCGAATTGCTGTTGCAGGAGGCGCAGCGCCTGCAACTCGCCGCGGTGCAGGAGGTCGACCTCGAGGGACGCAAGGAGACGGAGGAGGACGCGCTGGTGCGCGCGCTGATCGCGCAGGAGGTCGCGGTGCCCGAGGCCGACGAGGCCACGCTGCGGCGCTTCTACGCCGCCAACCCGGCGCGCTTCACCACGCCGCCGCTCTATGAGGCCGACCACATCCTGATCGCGGCGCGGCAGGACGATGCGGCGGCTTTTGCCACCGCGCGCGAACAGGCCACGGCGCTGATGGCGCTGCTGGCCGATGCACCGGAGCGGTTCGCCGATCTGGCGCGCGCGCATTCGGCGTGCCCGTCGGCGGCGCTCGGCGGCAGCCTCGGCCAGATCGGGCCGGGCGACACCACCGCCGATTTCGAGCGCGCGCTGGAGCGGCTGGCGCCGGGCGACATCTCCGGGCCGGTCGAGACACGCTACGGCGTCCACCTGATCCGCCTCAACCGGCGCATCGACGGCGAGCTGTTGCCGTTCGACATGGTGAGCGGGCGCATCCGCGCCTATCTCGAGGAGCATGTGCGCCGGCAGGCGGCCGCGCAGTACATCGCGCTGTTGATCGGCCGCGCCGATATCCGCGGCATCGCGCTCGACGGCGCCGACACGCCGCTCGTTCAGTAGTGGCGTATTATGCTGGGCACCCTGATCGCTTCGCTCGACGACCCCGCCGTGGTGGCGCGCATGATCGCGCTGCTCGACGAGCCGGACCTCGCGGCCCGGCTCGAGACGGCCGCCGGTTCGCTCGGCCGCGCGCCGGCGGAGGTCACGGCCGCGCTGGTGCGCAACTTCGTCGAGACGGCGTCCGACGACGTATGGCTGCAACTGATCGGTATCATGAACCGTGCCGACGATCCGACGCTGGCGGCGGTCCGCGCCATTCTGACCAAGGCGCTGCCGGACGTCGCAGGAGCGGGCGCTAGCCCTTCTTCGCCGGCTTGAGATAGCGCGCAAGCCGCGCGGCGGCGTTCTTGAGGTGGGATGCGGCCGCCTCGTGCGCGGCCGCCGCATCCTGTTTGACGATCGCATCGAAGATGCGCTCGTGCTCGGTCTGCACCGTCTGGCTCATGCCTGCCCATTGCGCCGAATTGGCGCGCGCGGTGCGGATGAAGTTGCGCACGCGGTGGTCGAGAAAGCCGGACAGGTCGCGGAAGAACGGATTCTTGGTGGCGGCGAGGATGGCGCGGTGAAACTCGACGTCCTCGTCGACGCCCGGCTCGTTGCGGTCGATTGCGGCCTGCATGGCCTTGAGCTGGGCTTCGATGGCGCGCAGGTCGGCGGAGGTGCGGCGCCGCGCCGCGTGCTCGGTCGCCGCCGCCTCGACCGCCATCAACAGTTCGACGATGTGGAAGATTTCGCCGCTGTCGGAAAAATCCTTGATGTCGAGCCGGAACACCGACACCGTTTCCGGATCGGCGACGAAGGCGCCGGCGCCCTGTCGCGTCACCACGATGCCGTCCTGTTTCAGGCAGCGGATCGCCTCGCGCACCGTCGGGCGGCTGACGCCGTAGATTTCCGACAGTTGCTGCTCGGTCGGCAGCTTCTCGCCCGGCCCGAGATCTCCGGCGACGATCTCGCGGCGCAGTTTTGCGGCAAGCGTATCGGCGAGCGACGGCGGCCGCCGGAGCAGGCCGTGGGACGGGGCGAGGCTGTTCTTGTTCACAATCGTTATCCGGGCTTTCGGCGTCGCCGTGTGGTGGAGGGGCGCAGGGTTGCGTTCTGTCCCATCCGGTTTCTTATCCCGCCCGCGCCACCCGAGCCTATAGCCCGGCGTCGCGGCCGGCATCAGGTCATCAGCCAGCCGCCGGACACGTCGATCACCTGACCGGTGACGAACCGCGCCGCGTGGGATGTCAGGAACAGGCAGACCGCGCCGACGTCCTCCGGCTGCCCGAGCCGCAAAAGCGGCGTGGCAAGGCGCGCCGCCTCGTTGGCGGAGGCGGCGGTGCCGCGCATCAGGGGCGTATCGATGCGGCCGGGCGCCAGCGCGTTGACGGTGACGTTGTACGGTCCGAGTTCGCCGGCGAGGTGCTTGGTGAAGCCGATCAGCCCGGCCTTGGTCGCGGCATAATGCACGCCGACGAGATCGAGGAAGGTGCGGCCGGCGACCGACGACAGGCTGACGATGGCGCCGCGCCTCGCCGTGCGCATCATCGGCGCCACCGCCGCGGCGCAGAGAAACGCGCCGGTCAGGTTGACCTCGACGACGCGCCGCCATTCGTCCGCGCCCATCTCCCAGATCGGCGCCTTGCGCCCGTCCGCGCCGCTCTTCGGTGAAATGCCGGCGTTGTTGATCAGCGCGGTGATCGGGCCGAACGCCTCGCCGCCGCCCGCGACCGCCGCGCGCACCGCGGCCTCGTCGGTGACGTCGGCGGCGATTCCCAGCGTCGCGGCGCCCCGTGCCGCTGCGGCTTCGGCCGCCTCCGCGGCAAGCTCCGCGTCCTGATCGAGATAGATCACCCTGGCGCCGGCGGCGGCATGGGCATCGGCGATCGCCCGGCCGATGCCGCGGCCCGCGCCGGTGACGAGCACGACGCCGTCGGCGTGGGAGGGTTCGGTCATCGCGACCGCACCTGGAGCATGATCTTGCCGACATGAGCGCTCGATTCCATCAGGGCGTGCGCGGCGCCTGCTTCCTCCAGCGGAAACACCTTGTGGATGACCGGCTTCACCGCGCCGCTTTCCAGCAGCGGCCAGACGTTGTCGCGCAGGGCGTCGGCCACCAGGCGCTTCAGCGCAACGGAGCGGGCGCGCAGCGTCGAGCCCGTGAGGGTCAGCCGCCGCAGCATCAGCGGCATCAGGTCGAGGTTGACGCGGCTGCCGTGCAGGAAGGCGATCTGCACCAGCCGCCCTTCCATCGCCAGCGCCGCCAAATTCTTCTGGATGTAATCGCCGCCCACCATGTCGAGGATGACGTTGACGCCGTTGCCATCGGTCAGGCGCGCGACCTCCTGCACGAAGTCGTGCGTGCGGTAGTTGATGGCGGCGTCCGCGCCGAGCGACCGGCAGAACGCGCATTTGTCGTCGGAGCCGGCGGTGGCGTAGACGGTCGCGCCGAGCTGTTTGGCGAGCTGGATCGCCGTCGAGCCGATGCCCGAGGAGCCGCCGTGAATGAGCACGCTCTCGCCGCGCGCGAGTCGCCCGCGCGTGATCATGTTGTCGTACACGGTGAAATAGGTCTCGGGCACGCCTCCGGCCTCGAGCAGCGACAACGGTTTTGGAACGGGAAGGCAGAGCGGATAATCGGCGACCGCGTATTCGGCGTAGCCGCCGCTCACCACCAGCGCGCAGACGTCGGTGCCGAGCGCGCTTTGCGGCACGCCGTCGCCGACGGCAACGATCCGGCCGGAAATTTCGAGACCCGGAATGTCGGTGGCGCCGGGCGGCGGCGGATAGTTGCCGGCGCGTTGCAGGCAGTCGGGACGGTTGACGCCGGCCGCCGCCACCTCGACCAGCACCTGCCCGGCGCCGGGCTGCGGCACGGCCGCCGTTTCGAGACCGATCACCTCCGGGCCGCCGGCGCCGTTGAAGCGAACCTGGCGCATCGTCGAGGGAATGGTCATCGCGTTGTCCTCCGCTGCATCTTTAGCTTTGTGTTCGGCCGGAATCGTCGCCGTCGAGCGGCAGGTTCTGCGCTGGCCGGCCTCGGGTTGCAAGGCCTATCGGCCGGTCGCCGGCCTCTTGTTCGACCTGCTTTCCCCGCGCAGGGCGGTGCCTGCTTCGCCTCCCGCGCCTCAGGCAAAGGCCACGGACGGCCGTTGACGGCCCGCCGGCCGCATCGCCGAAAAGTCGCGCCAAGGGTTGTGACACCGGCAAGTTTTACTTGTCAGACGACCTGTTTACCATAATATCAGGGCAATCCGCAAATGCCGTCGGGGCAGCGTCGGATCGCACGAATAATACAAAGGGTGGTTCAGGGAGGAAATGATGAGGAAACTGCTGCGTGCATCGTTCATGGCGGGACTGATGCTGTCGGTGCTGCCGGCGTCGGCGGCGTGGTCGCAATCGGCGATCAAGGTCGGCGCGCTGTATCCGTTCTCGGGCGGGCTCGCCCTGCTCGGCGACGAGAGTTTCCGCGGTCTCGAGATCGCCATCGAGGAGCGCAACGCCGCCGGCGGGCTGAACGGCAAGACGTTGCAGATCGTTCGCGGCGATGCCGTCGATCCCAATCAGGCCGTGGGCGAGGCGCGGCGCCTCACCTCCGTGGAAAAAGTGCCGGTGATCTTCGGCACCTATTCGTCGTCGCTGTCGCTCGCCGCGACGCAGGTCGCCGAACTCGCCGGCGTTCCCTATTTCGAACTGGGCGCGATCTCCGATCCGATCACCGAACGCAAGTTCAAGAACGTCTATCGCACCAACCCGACCGCGAAGGTGTTCGCCAGCAAGATGGTCGATGCCGTGATCGACGTCATCGCGCCGGCGTTGAAGGTCGATTACAAGACGCTCAAGGTCGCGATCATCCACGAGGACTCGCTCTACGGCCAGACGGTTGCCGGCTATCAGAGCGCGCGCGCCACGGAGAAGGGCGTCAATCTCGTCGAGACGCTGCCCTATTCGGCCAAGTCGGTCGATCTGACGCCGGTGATCCTGCGCCTGAAATCGGCCGGCGTCGACGTGGTGCTGCAAACCTCCTACCAGAACGACACGGTGCTGTTCTTCCGCCAGATGAAGGAGCAGGGCCTCAAGCTCAAGGCGGTGATGGGCGCCGGCGGCGGCTATTCGCTGCGCGACACCATGACGGCGGTCGGCGCCGAGAACATGGAAGGGGCGCTCAACGTCGATTTCACCCAGTACCGCACCAACACCAAGGCGGCGCCGGGCCTCGACGAGTTCGTCAAGAAGTACCAGGCCAAGTACGGCACCGCGCCGCGCTCCGGCCACAGCCTCGCCAACTACATGGGCGCCAAGGTGGTGTTCGACGCCATGGCGGCGGCCAAGGACCTGTCGAGCGCCTCGATCCGCGAGGCGATGATGAAGGTCGACGTGCCGGCCGGCGCCACCGCGACGGGCTGGGGCGCCAAGTTCGGCGAGGACGGCCAGAACACCCGCGCCGTGCCCTTCCTGATGCAGTGGCAGGGCGGCGAGCTGGTGACGGTGTATCCGCCGGAAGCCGCCGTCGCCAAGCTCAAGCTCGGGGTCGGCGCCAACTAGCCTTGCCCCTCCGCGCAAGCGGCGGAGACGCGGAACGCCCGCGTCTCCGCCGCTCTCCGCCCGTGGACCGCGGCCCGTGCCGCAGCCTTTGCGCCAGAGCCTCCGCGCCTTGGAAGATCGACCGATGGACGTTCTCGCCCAGCTGATCCTCAACGGCATCATGATCGGCAGCATGTATGCCATCATCTCGGTCGGACTGACGCTGATCTTCGGCATCGTCCGCGTGGTGAATTTCGCCCACGGCGAATTTCTCATGATCGGGATGTATGCGGTCTACCTGTTGTGGCACCACCTCGGCCTGCACCCGTATGTGTCGGCATTGCCGATCGTGGTGCTGCTGTTCGCGATCGGCGCGCTGACCCAGCGGCTGATCATCCAGAAGCTGCTCGGCGCCGACGAGTACATCCAGATTTTCGCCACCGTCGGCATGTCGATCGCGCTGATCAACCTGGCGCTGTTGCTGTTCGGCGCCGATCTCTACGCGGTCAACACGCCGGAATTGCGCGCGCCGGTGCCGTTCGGCGGCTACAGCCTGCTGGTCGGCCATGTCGTGATCTTCGTCTGCGCCATCCTGCTGGTGGCCGGATTGCACGTTTTTCTCAACCGCACGCCGCTCGGCCGCGCCATCCGCGCCACCGCGCAGAACCGCAATGCGGCGCTGCTGATGGGCGTGCCGGTCGAGCGCATCTACATCATCACCTTCGGGCTGGGCGCGGCCTGTGTCGGCCTCGCCAGCGCATTGATCGTGCCGCTCTATCCGGTGACGCCGACCATCGGCACCTACTTCGTGCTGACCGCCTTCGTCGTCGTGGTGCTCGGCGGCATGCGCAGCATCTACGGGGCGTTCTTCGGCGCGATGATCATCGGCATCGTCGACAGCCTGTCCGGCTACTACATCGCGCCCGACCTCAAGGAAGTCGTCTACTTCATCATCTTCATTCTGATTTTGATCTTCAAGCCGACCGGCCTGTTCGGCTTCGGACGCGGGACGGAGTGACATCATGAGTGCCCCGACGGCTTCCGCCCCTTCGCGCGCCGCCGCCGCCTTCCGCATGGCGCCATGGCGTACGGTCACGGAGCCGCGCGTCTACATGTCGCTGCTGGCGCTGTCGCTGTTGCTGATCGTTCCGGCGCTCAGCGGCTCGGCCTTCATCGTCCACATTTTTGTGACGATCTGCGTGTTCGCCGGCCTGTCCACCGCCTGGAACATCGTCGGCGGCTATGCCGGTCAGCTCTCGCTCGGCCACACCATCTTCTACGGCATCGGCGCCTATACCGCGGCGCTGCTGATCCAGCATGTCGGCTTGACGCCGTGGGTCGGCATGTGGGGCGGCGCGCTGGTCTCGGCCGCGGTCGCGGTCGGCATCGGCTATCCGTGCTTCCGGCTGCGCGGCCCTTATTTCGCGCTGGCGACGATCGCGTTCCTCGAGGTGATCCGCCTGCTCGCCACGCACTTCCACACCGTGACCGGCGGCTCGGCCGGCCTCATCGTGCCGCTCAACCTCGGTTGGGCCTGGATGATCTTCCACGACAAGATCAACTATCTGTTCATCGCCTTCGGGCTGCTGCTCCTGTGTCTTGCGGTGTCGCTGTGGGTGCGCCACTCGCGGCTCGGCTACTACCTCACTGCGGTGCGCGAGCGCGAGGATGCGGCCTCCGCCGCCGGCATCAACAACACCCGCGTCAAGTTGCAGGCGGTGGTGATCTCGGCGGTGCTGACCAGCCTGATCGGCTCGTTCCACGCCATGTATCTGACCTTCCTCGAGCCGGCGACGATGTTCTCGCTGACGACCGCCATCGAGATCGCGATGTATGCGCTGATCGGCGGGCTCGGTACGGTGGCGGGGCCATTGCTCGGCACCATCCTTGTCGTGCCGATCGCGGAGGCCTCGCGCGGCTGGCTCGGCGCCTCGGCGAGCGGCCTGCATGGCTTCGTCTACGGCAGCGTCCTGGTGCTGATCACGCTGACGCTGCCGGGCGGGCTGGTCTCGACCTTCGGCCGCCGCGTCGGCGAACTGGTCGACAGGCTGCCCGGCGCGCGGCCGCGCCCGGAGCGGGAGGCGCCGGCATTGCCGCATATCGGCGGCACGCCCGGCGAGCCGATCCTCGAAGCCGAGAAACTGGTGATGCGCTTCGGCGGGCTGATGGCCACCGACAACGTTTCGGTGACGCTGCGGCGCGGCGAGATCCTCGGCATCATCGGTCCCAACGGCGCCGGCAAGACAACGCTGTTCAACCAGATCTCCGGCTTCCTCAAGCCGACCTCGGGCGAGACCCGGGTCTACGACGACGATGGCCGGATGCTGACGCCACACGCGCCCGACGAGTTCGCCCGCGTCGGCGTCGGCCGCACGTTCCAGATCACCCAGCCGTTCGGCAAGCTCACCGTCGCCGAGAACATCATGATCGGCGCCATGATGCGGCACGCCCACCTCGACGATGCCCGCGCGGCGGCGCTGCGCATCGCCCGCCTCGTCGGCCTGCACGAGCTCAAGGATGCCGAGGCCGGCAACCTGCCGGTCAGCGACCTGAAGCGGCTGGAGGTGGCGCGCACGCTGGCGCTGGAGCCGCGCATCCTGCTGCTCGACGAGGTGATGGCGGGCCAGAGCCCGTCCGACACCAACAAGATGGTCGAGATCATCCGCGCGATCCGCGACACCGGGGTCACGGTGGTCGCCATCGAGCACAACATGCAGGCGATCATGAGCCTGTCCGACCGCATCGTCGTGCTCGATTCCGGCAAGGTGATCGCCGAGGGCGAGCCGGCCGCCGTGGTGCGCGACCCGCGCGTGATCAAGGCGTATCTGGGAGAGGAATTCGTCAATGCTCAGGGTCTCTGACATCGTTGCCGGATACGGCCGCACGGTGATCCTGCAAGGCGTCTCGATCACCGTCGGCGCCGGCGAGGTGGTGACCATCATCGGCGCCAACGGCGCCGGCAAGACCACGCTGCTGCGCACGATTTCCGGGCTGATCAAGCCGAGCGCCGGCACCGTCGCCTTCGGCGACGAGACCATCTCGACGCTGACGCCGGCCGAGATCGTCGGCCGCGGCGTCGTCATGGTGCCGGAGGCGCGGCAGTTGTTCCCGGTGATGACCGTGCGCGACAACGTGATGATGGGCTGCTATCACCCCAACGCCCGCGAGGGCGCGATGCAGCGCCTCGACGAGGTTCTCGACATCTTCCCGCGGGTGCGCGAGCGGCTTGGCCAGCTGGCCGGCTCGCTGTCCGGCGGCGAGCAGCAGATGGTGGCGCTGGCGCGCGGCCTGATGGCCAAGCCGCGCCTGTTGATGCTCGATGAGCCGTCGCTGGGGCTGGCGCCGATCATCGTCCAGCAGGTGTTCGACGTCATCAACCGCATCTGCGCCATGGGCACCACGGTGCTGTTGGTCGAGCAGAAGGCCTATCACGCGCTGAAGATCGCGCAGCGCGCCTACGTCATCGAAAACGGCCGCATCGCCATGTCCGACACCGGCGAGGGCCTGCTGGCCGCGCCGCGCGTGCGCGCCGCCTATCTCGGGATCTGAGGCGATGGCGCGGATGGCCAGGCGACGCTGCGCGCGAACGGGCACGCCATAACCGGACGGATTGCCATGACCGAGCCTTACGAGATCACCGGCCGCACGCGGCTGTTCGGCATCGTTGCCGACCCCGTCCATCAGGTCAAAACCCCGCAGGCGATCAACGCGCGCATGTGGGCGCAAGGGTTCGACGGCGTGCTGGTGCCGTTCCATGTCGCGCCCGACGGCCTTGCCGATTTCATGGCGGGGCTGCGGCGCTTGCGGAATTTCGGCGGCTTCATCGCCACGGTGCCGCACAAGTCGGCGATGGTGGCGCTGTGCGACGAGGTCGATGCGGCCTCGCGCCTGATCGGCGCGGTCAACTGCATCCGCCGCGATCCCGACGGGCGGCTGATCGGCACCATGCTCGACGGTCGCGGTTTTGTGCAGGGGCTGCGCGGTGCCGACATCGACCCGGCCGGCATGCGCGTCTATCTCGCCGGCGCGGGAGGGGCCGCCGCCGCGATCGCGTTCGCGCTGGCCGAGGCCGGCATCGCGGCGCTGACCGTCGCCAACCGCACGCGTCCCCGCGCCGCCGCGCTCGCCGAACGGCTCGGCCGGCTCTACCCGAAGCTCGCCGTCACCATCGCGCCGGCATCGCCCGCGGGACACGACCTCGTCGTCAACGCCACCTCGCTCGGGCTGCGCGAGGACGATCCGCTGCCGATCGACACGAACCAGCTCACCGCCAGCCAGATCGTCGCAGAGGTGATCATGGACCCCGAGACCACGCCGCTGCTTGCCGCCGCGCGCGCCGCCGGCTGCCGCGTTCATCCCGGCTATCCGATGCTGGCCGAGCAGCTGACCCTGATGATGGCGCATATGGGCGCAACGCGATGACGACGACGGAAGTTGAGACGTTCGACTATGTGATCGTCGGCGGCGGCACCGCCGGCTGCGTGCTGGCCAACCGGCTCACCGCGGATGGACGGCATGCGGTGCTGGTGCTCGAGGCCGGCCGCCGCCCCACCAGCCCATGGATCGACATTCCCGCCGGCTTTACCAAACTGCTGGTGGACGACCGCTACAACTGGCGCTTCCGGACCGAGCCCGAGGCCAACACCAGGGGGCGCGTGATCGCCATTCCGCGCGGCAAGGGGCTCGGCGGCTCGTCGCTGATCAACGGTATGATCTATGTGCGGGGTCAGCCACGCGACTACGACCAGTGGGCGCAGGCGGGCTGCGCCGGCTGGAGCTTTGACGACGTGCTGCCGTATTTCCGCAAGCTCGAGGATTTTCACGGGCGCCCCGATCCGCTGCGCGGGCAGGGCGGGCCGCTGCCCGTCACCGAGGTCACTGAGCGGCCGGCACTGGCCGAGGCGTTCATCGCCGCCGCCGGCGAGGCCGGCTATCCCCGCAATCCCGATTACAACGGGCGGCGTCAGGACGGTTTTGGCTACTATCAGGTCAATCAGTGCAACGGCCGCCGCGTCAGCGCGGAAAAAGCCTATCTCCAACCGGCGCGCGGCCGCGCCAATCTCGCCATCCGCACCGAGACCCATGTCACGCGGATCGAACTCGAGGCGGGCAGGGCGGTCGCGGTGCGCTACCGGCAGGGCGGCGAGGAGCATGTGGTGCGCGCGCGCCGCGAGATCGTTGTCGCGGCCGGCGCGTTCCAGTCGCCGCAGCTTCTCGAACTGTCGGGCATCGGCGATCCCGCCGTGCTGGCGGGCGCTGGCCTTTCGGTGCGGCACGCGCTGCCCGGCGTCGGCGCCAACTACATCGATCATTTCTGCACGCGGATGAACTGGCGGGTGTCGCAGCCGGTGACGCTCAACGAAGCGACGCGCGGCGTGAGGCTGGCGGCGGCGGTGCTGCAATACTTTGCGGCGCGGCGCGGCATCCTCACGCTCGGCACCGGCCTTGCCTTCGGCTTCGTGCGCTCGCGGCCGGACCTTGCCGATCCGGACGTGCAGTATTTCTTCATGCACGCAAGCTACGCCAACGCCGCCGAACGCAAGCTCGATCATCTGCCCGGCATGACCATCGGCGTCGCGCAGATGCGCCCGGAATCGCGCGGCACCATTCATGCGCGCTCGCCCGATCCGTTGGCGCCGCCGGCGATCCGTCCCAATTTTCTGGCCGCCCGCACCGATCAGCTGTGCATGATCGAGGGCATGCGGATCGCCCGCCACGTCGTCGGCCAGCCGGCGATGGCGCCCTATCGCGGCGAGGAAATGAGCCCGGGTGCGGCCTGCATCAGCGACGACGACTGGCTCGCCTTCGCCCGCGAGAACGGCCAGACGATCTATCACGCCTGCGGCACCTGCCGGATGGGCCGCGACCCGATGGCGGTGGTCGATGAACGGCTTGCCGTCCACGGCGTCGCCGGTTTGCGCGTGGTCGATGCCTCGATCATGCCGACCATCGTCTCCGCCAACACGCAGGCCGCGGTGCTGATGATCGCCGAAAAGGCCGCCGACATGATCGCGGCCGATGCCGATTAATCAGGGCGGAGTTTCAGCCTGACCTCGGCGACGCTCGGCTCGTCGGCATGAGCGGCGACGGTGAAGCCGAGCTCGCGGCACATCTGCAACATGGCGGCATTGTCGTTCAGAACGCGTCCCGTCAGCGCCGTCAGCCCTTCGGCGCGGGCGTAGCGGATCAGCAGCTGCATCAGAGCGAAGCCCAGCCCCCGGCCCTTGAGGTCGGAGCGCACCAGCACGGCATATTCCGCGGTCTCGTACAATGAGTCGGAGTGCAGGCGGACCACGCCGGCGATCGCCTGCGTTGCCGCCTCGTACGCCACGAAAGCCATGGAGCGTGCGTAGTCGAGCTGCGTCAGGCGGGCGATGAACGGGTGGGTGAATTCCTTCAGCGTGCCGAGAAAGCGCAGCCTGAGGTCGGCGGCATCGACCGCATCGAGGAAGTCGCGCAGCGCCGGTTCGTCCTCCGGGCGGATCGGGCGGAAGGTGACGCGCATGTCCTTGACGTCGAGGTCGCCCTGCCAGGCCGATGGATAGGGGCGGATGGCAAGCCGCGTCTGCCCGGCGAACAGCGTCTGCGGCTGCGCGATGGCGAACCGCGCATCGAGCGCCAGCACGCCGGTCTCGTCGGCGATCAGCGGGTTGATGTCGAGTTCGCGGATTTCGGGAAGATCGACCGCCATCTGCGACAGCTTCACCAGCGTCAGCGCCACCTCGTCGGGCTTGACCGCCGGCACGTCGCGATAGGCGCGCAGCAGTTTTGCCACCCGGGTACGCGCGATCAGGTCGCGGGCGAGCGCGAGGTCGAGCGGCGGCAGCGCCAGCGCCTTGTCGTCGATGACCTCGACCGCGGTGCCGCCGTGGCCGAACACCATGACCGGGCCGAAGGTCGGATCGTCGGCGATGCCGAGGATCACCTCGCGCGCCCTGGGCCGCACGATCATCGGCTGGATCAGCACGCCGTCGATGCGGGCGTCGGGGCGGTGCCGGCGCGCCCGCTCCAGAATGCCGGCCACGGCCTCGCGCAGCGCCGCCTCATCGGTGATGCCGAGCACGACGCCGCCGATGTCCGATTTGTGAACGATGTCGCGCGACAGGATTTTTGCCGCGACCGGCAGCTTCTGCGCAAAGAACGGCTTTGCCTGTTGCACCGCCTCGTCGGCGTCGCCTGCGGCAAGCGTCGGCACCGTCGGGATGCGATAGGCCGAAAGCAGCGCCGCGGCGTCGAGCGGGTCGAGCCAGGTGCGTCCCTCCGCCAGTGCCGCCTCGACGATGCGCCGGCCCGCCGCGGTGTCGGGCGTAAAGGTCTCGGCGACGGCCGGCGGCATGGCACTCAGCGCCGCCAGCGCCTCGCGGTGGTGAGCGAGGTGCATGAATGCGCGCACCGCCTCGTCGTCGGTGGCGAAGTGCGGCACGGCAACGCGCTCGAAGGCGGCGATGGCGTCGCGGTCGGCGCCGATCCAGGCGGCCAGCACCGGCTTGGGCGCGGCGTCCTTGCGGTGCGCGGCGACGCGCGTCGCCACGGTTGCGGCAATGGCGGCGGCGTCGGCAACGGCGGTCTCGACGTTCATCACCAGCACGGCGTCGCTCGCCGGATCGGCCAGCAGCGCGTCGAGCGCCGCGGCATCGCCCGCGCCGTCGGCGTCGCCGACGATATCGACGGGGTTGGCTTTCGACCAGGTCGGCGGCAACACGCGGTCGAGGCGCGCGGCGATCTCCGGCGACAGCTCGGCCGGCGTGCCGCCGAGCTCGACCAGGCGGTCGATGGCGAGAATGCCGAGGCCGCCGCCGTTGGTGAGGATGGCAAGCCGCGGCCCGTCCGGCGGGCGGCTCTGGCTCAGGATCGAGGCGCAGTCGAACAGGTCCTGCAAGCCGATGACGCGCAGCAGGCCGGCGCGCCGGAACGCC
>JBDHSY010000021.1:0-14996 GCA_039808405.1 Xanthobacteraceae bacterium | reverse complement strand
CAGGACATCGCCACGCTGATCGACGTCTATCGGATCTATCCGCAGGACAGGGATCGCGCCCAGTTGCGCAAGATCGCGCAGCAGCGGCTCGGGCTGGTGTTGGACTTCCTGCCAGTCAACGACATGCCGCCGCCGGGGCCGAAGCCGTTCTTCTCGCTGCTCGACCAGACGCTGTCGGTGCAGCTCTCGCGGCAGATCGGCCGGCCGTTCTGGATCGACACCGTGGGCCGCTCGTCGCTGGTGGAGATCCGCATCAAGCTCGACGACACGGTGATGCGCGTGTTCGCGCAGCGCAGTGCCGCCTATGCGTCGAACTCCGAGATCTTCATCTTCTGGATGCTCGGCACCTCGTCGATTCTCTTGATCGTCGCGGTGCTGTTCCTGCGCAACCAGATCAAGCCGATCCTGCGGCTGGCGGACGCCGCCGAGAGCTTCGGCAAGGGCCGCGAGGTGCCGGACTTCCGGCCGCGCGGCGCGCGCGAGGTCCGCCGCGCGGCGCAGGCCTTCCTCGAGATGAAGACGCGCGTCGAGCGCTCGATCGAGCAGCGCACCGCGATGCTGGCCGGCGTCAGCCACGACCTGCGCACCATCCTGACCCGCTTCAAGCTCGAACTGGAATTGATCGGCGACGGCCCCGACGTCGAGGGCATGCGCAAGGACGTCGACGAGATGAACGCCATGCTGGAGGCGTATCTGGCCTTCGCGCGCGGCGATTCCGGCGAGCAGGCGCAGCCGACCGATATGGCGCAGGCGCTGGAAGAACTGCGCGGCGACGCCGAGCGCCACGGCCACCTCGCGACCGTCGCCTTCCACGGCCAGCCGATGGTGACGGTGAAGCCGGCGGCGTTCAAACGCTGCCTCGCCAACCTGGTGTCGAACGCCGCGCGCTATGCCGAAACCATTGCCATCACCGGCCATCGCGACCACCGCTGGCTGATCGTGACGGTCGACGACGACGGCCCCGGCATTCCGCCCGACATGCGCGAGGAGGTGTTCAAGCCGTTCCTGCGGCTCGACGACGCCCGCAACCAGGACGAGGGCGGCACCGGGCTCGGTCTCGCCATCGCCCGCGATATCGCCCGCTCGCACGGCGGCGACATCACGCTGGGCGACAGCCCGATGGGCGGCCTGCGCGCCAGCGTGCGCGTGCCTGTGTAATTAGCCCGCCAGTTCGCGCGAGCGTCTGGTCGCCGCAGCGATGGCCTGCGTCATCAGGCCGGGCAGGCCGCCGTCGGCCATCAGCACGGCGAGCGCGGCCGCGGTGGTGCCGCCCGGCGAGGTGACGTTCTGGCGCAACGTCGCGGCATCGAGGTCGGAGCGGTGCAAAAGTTCGCCGGCGCCGGAAACGGTGGCACGCGCCAGCCGCGTCGCCAGCGCCGCCGGCAGCCCGGCGGCGACGCCCGCCTCGGCCAGCGCTTCCGCCAGCAGGAAGACGTAGGCCGGCCCCGAGCCCGACACGGCGGTGATGGCGTCGATCAGCGCTTCGTCGGCGATCCATTCGACCGCGCCGGTCGAGCGCAGCAGCGCGTCGGCGAGCGCGCGCTGGGCCGGCGTGACGTCGGCCGCCGGCACGGCCGCCGTGATGCCGCGCCCGATCGCGGCCGGCGTGTTGGGGATGGTGCGCACGACATGGCCGCCGCAGGCCGTGGCAATGGTCGCCATGGTGATGCCGGCCATCACCGAGACCACCAGCGTCTCGTGCCCGACATAGGGATGCAGCGCCGGCGCGACCTCGCGGAACGCCTGCGGCTTGACGGCGATCACCAGCGCCGTCGCGGTGCCGACCGTGCCGGGCGCGGGATTGAGCCGCACCCCGCGCGCCGCAAGCGCGGCGATCTCCGGCGCGGGCGACGGCTCGACCGCCACGATGCGGGCAGGGTCGCAGCCTTGCGCCAGCCAGCCGGTGAGCAGCGCGCCGCCCATCTTGCCGGCGCCGGCGAGAACGATCGGGCCGCCGGTTGCGGCAAGCGCGTCGGAAAGGGAGGAAGTCGTCATGCGTGCCATCTCCGACATGTCGTCAAGACAGCCATAATGCCATTGATGCCTGAAAGGAACAGATTGCTCACGCCTCGCCCACGGTGTCGAACATCGCCGCGCTCATCGCCTCGTCGGCGCTCTTGCCGGCCCACACCACGAACTGGAAGGCGCTGTAGTAGCGGTCGCAGGCGTGCAGCGCGCCGGCCAGCATGAGTTCGCACTGCGAAGGCGTCGCGGTCATGCCGTCGGGCAGCAGCAGCGCCTGCCGGTACATCACCATGCCGGTCGCAAGCCACAGGTCGAAATGGCCGATCCAGAGCTGCTCGTTGATCGCCGCGATCAGCCGCTGCGCCTCGGCGCGCCGCGCCGGCGGCACGCGCATCTCGAACGCGCAGGCCAGATGCAGCGCCTCGATGTCGTCCATCCAGGTGAAGGCGAGTTCGTAGTCGGTCCACTGGCCCTTGGAGAGGATCGTCAGTTCGTCCTCGCCGGAGCGCTCGAACGCCCAGTCGTTGGAAGCGGCGATATCCTCGACGACGGCGAGCGTGCTTTGCCGCGAATCGATGGTGATGCCCAATTGGGACATGCTGTCTGCACCTTGTCCTGTTGCGAGGAAGCGCACACCGTTACCTGACGCCGGGACACGCGCATGACACTGCCGTCTCGCCGTCCGGTGCGGCCGCCGTGCGAGGCCGCAGCCGGCGACGCGAACCGCGTGGCCGTGATTGATCAGTGATTTGCCAAAGTCGCGCAACCGCACCTGAATCCCGTCCACAGGCAAAACCCGAGGTCATCCACAACTGATGCTGCGGCAAAGTGAATCGGGCGCCGGTCGAGCAGAACAAAGCGGAATCGGATGCGCGCGATGCGAGTCTTGTGCGCGTTTGCGACCTGGGAGAGTCGGGGCACGGGCGCCGCCGCGGCGGCCACGCTCACTCCGCCGCCGACACCATCTGCTGCGTGCGCCACTGCCCGAGCAGCGCGCGCAGCGCGGAGGGGCGCAGCGGCTTGTTGAGCACCACGATGCGGTCGGCGCTGGCGGCGTCGCGCACGTGCGGGCTGCGGTCGGCGGTGATCAGGATCGCGGGGATGCCCTCGCCGAAGCGGGCGCGGATCGCGCGAATGGCGCCGATGCCGTTGCCGCGGTCGAGGTGGTAGTCGACCAGAAGCCCGGTGACGCGCTGTCCGGCCTCGGCGATGGCGGCGATGGCCGTGGTCTGGTCGGTGGTGGCGATCACGCCGGCGCCCCAGCCGGTCAGCATCGTCTTCATGCCGTCGAGGATCGCCGGATCGTTCTCGATGCACACCACCAGCGTGCCGCTCATCGGCGGGCTGATCAGCGGCGTGGCGCTGGTGACGCCCGCGGTCAGGGTGATGCTGTCGGCGACGGGGATGGTGACGGAGAAGTTCGAGCCGCCGCTGCGGTTGGCGTCGAGCGCGACGCTGTGATCGAGCACGCGCGCGATGCGCTCGACGATCGACAGGCCGAGGCCAAGCCCGCGGGCGATCCGCGCGCCCTGGTCGAGGCGGTGAAACTCCTTGAAGATCTCGCCGCGCTTCAACGCCGGCACGCCGAGCCCGGTGTCGTAGACGCAAAGCTGGAGCGCGCGGCCGCGGCGGCGGCAGCCGACCAGCACGCGGCCCTGCGGGGTGTATTTGATGGCGTTGGAGATCAGGTTCTGCAACACGCGGCGTAGCAGCACGCGGTCGGAGCGCACCGGCACCGCGCACGGCACGACGGTGAGCTTGAGCTTTTTCTCGCGGGCGAGGGGGGCGAACTCGATCTCCAGCGAGCGCAACAGGTCGCCGATGTTGAAATTGGCGATCGAGGGCGGCATGGCGCCGGCATCGAGCCGCGAGATGTCCAGCAGCGCGCCGAGGATTTCCTCGATGGCGCCGAGCGAATCGTCGATGTTCTCGACCAGGCGGGCGTCCTCGCCCTCGTGATGACGCTCGACCAGGCTGGTGACGTAGAGCCGCGCGGCGTTGAGCGGCTGCAGGATGTCGTGGCTCGCCGCGGCGAGAAAGCGCGTCTTGGAGTTGTTGGCTTCCTCGGCGGCGCTCTTGGCCAGCGCCAGTTCGGTGTTGAGCCGCGTCAGTTCCTCGGTGCGCTCGCGCACGCGCTTTTCCAGCGAGGCGTTGGCGCGCTCCAGCGCTTCCGCCGCCTCGAAGCTCGGCGTGACGTCGGAGAACGTCAGCACCAGTTCGCCGCCCGGCATGCGGTTGGCGCGCACCTCGATCACCAGCCGCCGGTCGAGGAAGCGCACGAGATGCGGCGTGCCCTCGGCGGTGTAGGCGGCGAGCCGCTGCCGCAACAGTTCGTCGGAGGGCTTTTCCGACGGCGGCGCGGCGTGGCCGACGAACTCGACCAGTTCCTTGAGCGGCAGGCCGATCTGCACCAGGTGCGGCGGCAGCGCCAGGAGTTCGGCGAACTGCCGGTTGAAGCAGATCAGTTCGAGGTGGTCGTTGAAGACCGCGATGCCCTGGCGCACGTGGTTGAGGGCGCTTTGCAGCATCTCGCGGTTGAAATGCAGCGCCGCGTGGGAATCGTCGAGCAGCTTGAGCGCCGCCTTGGCCGAGACGGTGCGCCGGCGCAGCAGCAGCGACATCACCAGACGCGAGGAGGCGGCGCCGATCGAGGAGGCGATCAGGTGCTCGGCGTGCTGCAGCAATTCGAAATCCGCCGGCGCCTCGGGATCGAAGCGGGTGCGGCGGTCGGCGGCAAAAGCTTCGAACGAGGCGCGCGCCCGCTCCGGGCCGAGATACTGCGTCACCGTCGAAAGGATGTCGCCGGCCGTCACCATGGTGCGCCAGCCGCGGAACGTCGGCGCGAGGGTGACCAGCGCCGGCGGCACGAACAGGTCGGCCTGCACGCGCTCGATCGACTTCGGCCTGCCGAGCAGCGACACCAGCACATAGGCGGCGATGTTGAGCCCGAGGCTCCACATCACCCCGTGGACCAGCGGCGGCAGATCGAGGCCGAACAGCGCCTGCGGCCGCAACGCGACCACCCCGAACGGGCCGTGCTTGAGGATGTCGGTGCCGAGCGGGGTGACGTCGAGAAAACTCGGGATGAACAGCGTGTAGGCCCAGGCGGCGAACCCCACCAGCATGCCGGCGATGGCGCCCTGCGCGGTGCCGCGCCGCCACATCAGCCCGCCGAAGAAGGCCGGCGCGAACTGCGCGACCGCGGCGAACGACAACAGCCCGATGGCGACGAGCTGGGTGTTGCCGAGCGCGCGGTAGTACAGATACGCCATCATCATGATGACGAAGATGGCGATGCGGCGCACGCGCAGCAGGAGGCCGCTGAAGTCGGCGCGGCGCGCCACCAGCGCCGGCGTGCGGCTCAGCGCCAGCGGCAGCACGATGTCGTTGGAGGCCATGATGGCGAGCGCCACGCACTCGACGATCACCATGGCGGTGGCCGCCGACAGCCCGCCGATGAAGACGATGACGCTGAGCAGGGGCACGTTGGCGTCGACCGGCAGCGCCAGCACGTACATGTCGCTGTCCACCAGCCCGAACGGAAAGCGGATCAGCCCGGCGAGCGCGATCGGGATGACGAAGATGTTGATGGCGACCAGGTAGAGCGGGAACAGCCAGCGCGCGCGGCTGACCTCGGCGTCGTTGGAATTCTCCACCACGCTGACGTGGAACTGGCGCGGCAGCAGCACGATGGCGAAGAACGACAGCAGCGTCATCGTCAGGAAGTTGGCGAGCGAGGGCGTGTAGTTGATGGTGCGCATCGCCTCCGGCGATTCCATCGCCTTGGCGATCAGGTCGGCGGGCGTGAACAGCCAGAACGTCACCGCGATGCCGGCGGCGAGAAATGCGGCGAGCTTGACGATCGATTCCGTGGCGACCGCCAGCATCAATCCGTGCTGGTGCTCGGTCGCGGTGATGTGGCGGGTGCCGAACAGCACCGCGAACAGCGCCATGGCGATGGTGACGGTCAGCGCCATGTCGCCGACCAGCGGGATGCTGGTGATCAGCTTGTCGTCGCTCAAAATGGTTTCGAGCGAGGAGGCGACCGCCTTGAGCTGCAGCGCGATGTACGGGATCGAGCCGATCATGGCGATGATCGCCACCGTCGCCGCCACCGGCTGGCTCTTGCCGTAGCGGGCGGCGATGAAGTCGGCGATCGAGGAGATGTTCTGCGTCTTGGCGAGCTGGATGATCCGGCGCAGCAGCGGCACGCAGAACACCACCATCACGGTCGGGCCGACATAGATGGCGAGGAAGTCGATGCTGGTGCGCGCGGCGAAGCCGACCGAGCCGAAGAACGTCCACGAGGTGCAGTAGATCGCCAGCGACAGCGGATAGATCAGGCCGGCGCCCTGGCTGCGGCGCGAACGGCGGTCGCCGTAGCTGGCGACGGCGAACAGAAAGCCGATGTAGCCGAACGCCGCGGCGATTACCGCCCAATCATACCACATCGCCTCCCTCGCGGTGTCGCTTGCGCGGCCCTTGCGGCCGTCTGGACCGGCCAATCTTATGCTGAACGATCGTGTGGCGATCCACCTTTCTTTTGGCTGAGGCCGGGGCGGGCGCGGGCGGCCGGGCCCGTCGCGATTGGCAGGGGGAGCGAATCAGTATATACACGCGATAGTTGTATTAAATTTATGAAATATCCTAAAAAGTGTGGCCGCCCCGGGGCGGGAGGGGGCTCGATGGCGATGAACGAGATTGTCGCGCGGCAGGGTCTGAACGGTTTTGCGGTGGCGGCGCCGGCGCCGGCGCGTCCGGCCCTTGCCGCCATCAAGCCGCGCGCCCAGCCGCCGCTGTTGCCGGTGTTCGTGGTGGACGACGATGCCTCGGTGCGCGACGCGCTGACGCTGCTGCTCAAGCTCGAAGGCTATGCGCCGGCCTGCTTCGCCGATGGCGAGAGCTTCCTCGAGGCGGTGCACGAGGCGGACCCGGCCTGCATCATCCTCGATCTCAACCTGCCCGGTCTGCCGCCGCTCGCGGTGCTCAAGCAGCTCGCGGCCTGGCATGCGGCGGCGCCGGTGCTGGTCATTTCCGGACAGCCCGACATCGGCGTGGCGGTGGCCGCGATCAAGTGCGGTGCCCGCGACTATCTGGAGAAGCCGTTTTCGGCGGCCACGCTGATGGCCCGCGTGCGAGACGCGGTGGCGGCGTGGCGGCGGGCGCGCGCGAGCGACGGCCTTGCCGATTTCGCCGGCCGCGAGCGGCTGACGCGGCGCGAATGCGAGGTGCTGGCCGAGATCGCGCGCGGGGCTTCCAACAAGGAGGCGGGGCGGCGGCTGCGCATCAGTCCGCGCACCGTCGAGGTGCATCGCGCCCGCATCATGGAAAAGCTCGGCGCCCGCAACACCGCCGACCTGATGCGCATCGTGCTGGCGTCGCCCGATGCCTGCCGGCTGAACGGATACCGCCTCGCAAGCGAGTGAGGTGAGGAAGGCGCGGTGCGCCGGGGCCGCGGAGGCCGTTATTCCGCGGCCATCGCCTTGGCGCCGAGCGGCAGATCGAGATCGGTCCACACCTGCACCAGCGCGCCGGCGAGGCGGTCGATCAGCGCGTCGTCGTGGAACGGCGACGGCGTGATGCGCAGCCGCTCGGAGCCGCGCGGCACGGTCGGGTAGTTGATCGGCTGGATGTAGATGCCGTGATCCTTGAGCAGCAGGTCGCAGGCGCGCTTGCAGCGCTCCGGATCGCCGACGAACACCGGCACGATGTGGGTGTCGCTCACCATCACCGGCAGCCCGACGGCCGACAGGATCGCCTTGACGCGCGCGGCGCGGTCCTGCTGGCGGTCGCGCTCGGCCTGCGAGGTCTTCAGGTGGCGGATCGCGGCGGTGGCGGCGGCGCACACCGGCGGCGGCAGCGAGGTGGTGAAGATGAAGCCCGGCGCGTAGGAGCGCACCGCGTCGATGACATGGGCGCGGCCGGTGATGTAGCCGCCGAGGCAGCCGAACGCCTTGGCGAGCGTGCCCTCGATCACGTCGATGCGGTGCATCACGCCGTCGCGCTCGGCGACGCCGGCGCCGCGCGGGCCGTACATGCCGACCGCGTGCACTTCGTCGAGATAGGTCATGGCGCCGTAGCGCTCGGCGAGGTCGCAGAAGGCCGCCAGCGGCGCCACGTCGCCGTCCATCGAGTACAGGCTCTCGCAGACGATCAGCTTTGGCCGCGCCGGGTCGGCGGCGCGCAGCAGCTCCTCGAGGTGCGCGGCGTCGTTGTGGCGGAAGATGACGCGCTCGCAGCCGGACTGGCGCACGCCCTCGATCATCGAGTTGTGGTTGAGCGCGTCGGACAGGATCAGGCAGTTCGGCATCAGCTTGGCGAGCGTCGAGATGCCGGTCTGGTTGGAGACGTAGCCGGAGGTGAACACCAGCGCCGCTTCCTTGCCGTGCAGGTCGGCCAGTTCGCGCTCCAGCCCGGTCAGGACATGATGGTTGCCGGCGATGTTGCGGGTGCCGCCGGCGCCGGTGCCGACGCGGGTCGCGGTCTCGACCATGGCGCCGACCACTTTTGGGTGCTGGCCCATGCCGAGATAGTCGTTGGAACACCAGATCACCACGTCGCGCGGGCCGTCGGGGGCGTGCCATGTCGCGTAGGGGAACCGTCCGGCGATCCGTTCGAGGTCGGCGAACACCCGGTAGCGCCGTTCCTCGTGCAGGCGGTCGAGCGCGTCGCGGAAGTACTGATCGTGGGTCATGGCCAAACTCGAAGCAGGGCGCGGAACATCAACATATCCCTGGATTTTCTTTTAGAGCGTTTCCAGCTTTGCTGTCGAGGCCAAAAGGGACATGGCCCTTGCCGGTTTTGCCGCGATGGCGCCGCCCGCGGCCCGCAGCCCGTCGGAAAAGGCCCTGGTTACAACGGTTTGAACACGCCGCGGCACTGGCCGCAGCCTCCTCCGCGGGGTGCGGGACGCGGTCGCGCCGGAGGCGGGCCCGACGGGCGCCTTCCGGTTCCGCCACCTGGAGGCAGAATAAGTCGAACCACGGGGGCGATCATTGCGCCAGCGCAAACTTGCGCCCGCGGCCAGGGCGAGGTGCGCCGGCTATAGCGCCTTGAAGCGGACCGCGCCGTCCGGCTGCTCGAGCGCGGTGAGGCGGCCTTCCACCAGCATGTAGTTGACATGCGCGATCAGTTCGCCGGCGGCGAAACCGGTCTGGTGGGCGTCGAGGACGTGCTTGGAGAATACCACCGGCACCAGCTCGGCGGCGGTCTTCGGCGCCTGCCGGCAGGCGGCCGCGATCAGTTCGCAGCGGTCCTCGTGGTGGTCGGCCAGTTGCTTGATGCGGGTCTTGAGGCCGTAGAACGGCACGCCGTGGCCGGGCAGCACCAGCACGTCGTAGGGCAGGGTGGTGGTCAGGCTCGCGAGCGAGGCGAGATACTCGCCGAGCGAGTTCTGGTCCGGCTCCACCGCCCACACGCTGACGTTGGGCGAGATCTTGCTCAGCACCTGGTCGGCCGACAGGAACAGCTTGTCGGCGGCGCAATAGAGCATCACCTGGTCGAGCGAGTGGCCGCCGCCGGTGATCACCTTGAAGCGGCGGGTGCCGATCACGAGTTCGCCGCCGTGGGTCAGGCGGGAAAACGATGCCGGCAGGCTCGACACCCGCTTCAGATAGTCCTGCCCGCGTCCGAGCAACTGCTCGGTGATCGCCTCGTCCATGCCGTGGCGGCGGAAGAAGCGGCGGCTCGCCTCCTTGCGGTCCTCGGTGCCGCGGTTCTGGAAGTAGACGCTTTGCAGATATTCGACCTGCGACATCGCAAACGCGCAGCCGAACCGTTCGACCAGCCAGCCGGCCAGCCCGACATGGTCGGGATGCGAATGGGTGACGATCAGGCGGGTGATGCGAAACCCCTTCAGCGCGCCTTCGAACAGCGCCGTCCAGGCGGCGATCGTCTCCTCGTTGCCGAAGCCGGCGTCGATCAGCGTCCAGCCGTCGCCGTCGCGCAGCAGGTAAACGTTCACATGGTTGAGCCGGAACGGCAGCTTGAGCCGCACCCAGACGACGCCGGGCGCAACCTCGATCGCCGCGTCGGGCGCGGGCGGGGTCTCGAACGGATAGCGCAGGGTCTGCGGCGGGATCTGGAGCGTGTCCGGTTGCGTGTGCATGGCCCCGGCTTAGCGGGCGGGCGGCGGCCGCGCCAGCAAAAATGCCGCTCCGGCCCGTGAGAGCGCCCACGCGTCTGCTGCATGGCGCCCGGCCCGCGACAGGGAATGCGCATGATCGGCCGCGGTGCTGCAACTCCCGGCGGTGCCGGCGGTTGACCCGGAGGGAAAATGTCGCGGCGAGGCGGATGCGGCGAGGCCATCGGCGTTAACGGATCGGATACCTTTCATGCTCGCAGGTAGACAACGACGACAAACCCCCGCGGATGCGGATCGGTCGATCGCCCGCCGCGGCGCTGCGCGTGCGCTGCGGCAAATGCTTCAAGTTGCAAAAAGTTTCCATTTGCACGGATCGTGCCAACGTCTTGCTAACGATCTTCGATCAGAAAGACTTCATTTGAAGAGGATATGAGCGAGAACCCGCACTCGAATTCGGATAACAGCCAGCATATGCCGCTCGTGACTTCGGACCGCTCGCAACATCAGAACACGCTGTCGCCGTCGATCTACACGGCGCTGGTCGATTCGCTGTTTCAGAACGGCGGCTCGATGTTCATGGGCGTGGCTTGCGCCGCCGCCGCCGCGCTGATGACGGCCGTTCGCACCGGCAATCCGCTGATCTGGCCCTGCGTGGTGTTCATCGTGGTGGCGGGCGGCGTGCGCGCGCTGCAGATCCGCGCCTATCATCGCCGCACCGCGCCGTTGACGGCGACGGAGGCCGCGCGGCTGGAAAAGCGCTACGCGGTCGGCGTGATGCTGCATGCCGCCTCGCTCGGGCTGTGGTGCCTAATCGTCATCCTGTCGAGCGACGACGCGGTCGCCCACATGCTGTGCCTTGCGGTGACCATCGGCTACGTCGCGGCCGGCGCCGGACGCAACTACGGCCGGCCGAGGATCGTGCAGTGGCACATGCTGGTGGCCTGCGGGCAGATGTCGCTGGCGCTCGCCCTGCACGGCGACCCGTACTACATCGGGCTGTCGGTGCTGCTGGTGTGCTTCTTCCTCGGGCTCAAATACATCAACCTCAGCCTCTACGACATCTTCGTGACGGCGCTGACCGCGAGCGAGCGCGAATCCGAGATTGCCCACCGCTTCGACACCGCGCTCAACAACATGCCGCTGGGGCTGTGCATGTTCGACAGCGAGGCGCGCCTTGCGGTGGTGAACCAGCGCCTGCGCGAGATGCTGAAGCTCGGCGCCTATCTGACCGGCGGCAAGGCGGCGGCGCGCGACGTGATCGCGGCGGGCGTGGCGGTCGGCACCATTCCGTCGGCGGACGCGGCGCCGCTGGTGGCCAGCATCGAGGGCATGCGCAAGGCCGAGACCGTGACGCTGCTGCCGGGCGCGGACGGCGACGAGCGCGCATTGTCGTGGACGTTCCAGCCGATGCCGGACGGCGGCACCGTGGTGCTGGTGGAAGACGTCACCGAGCGTCGCAACGCCGCCGCGCGCATCAACCACATGGCGCGTTTCGACGAATTGACCGGGCTGCCCAACCGGGTCAGCTTCCGCGACGAGATCGAGCGGCTGTTGTCCACCGAGGGCAAGCCGATGCCGCTGTCGGCGCTGTTGTTCATCGACCTCGACCAGTTCAAGCAGGTCAACGATACGCTCGGCCATCCGACCGGCGACCTGCTGCTGTGCATGGTGGCCGACCGGCTGCGCGAGATTTTGCGCCGCGACGATTTCGTCGCCCGCTTCGGCGGCGACGAGTTCGTCGTGTTCCAGCGCGGCGTGACCTCGAAGGACGATGCCGCCGAACTCGCCCGCCGCATCGTCGAGCGCCTCAGCGAGCGCTACCAGATCAACCACCACCTGGTGGAGATCGGCGCCAGCATCGGCATCGTCATGACGGCGCCGTCGGACCGCAGCGCCGACACGCTGCTGAAAAACGCCGACATGGCGCTCTATCGCGCCAAGGCGCTCGGCCGCGGCACGTTCTGCTTCTTCCGCGAGGAAATGGCGCAGACGCTGGAGGCGCGCCGCACGCTGGAGCTCGACCTGCGCCATGCGCTGGCCCACGAAGAGTTCGAGCTGCACTTCCAGCCGCTGGTCAATCTCAAGTCGGGCCGGATTTCGACCTGCGAGGCGCTGCTGCGCTGGACCCACCCGGAGCGCGGCGTGGTGTCGCCCGGCGAGATCATCCCGGTCGCCGAGGAGATCGGGCTGATCGTCGATCTCGGCCGCTGGATCCTGCGCAAGGCGTGCATGGAATGCATGAAGTGGCCGGACAACGTGCGCGTCGCCGTCAACTTCTCCTCGCACCAGTTCCATCAGCGCGACATTCTGACCGAGGTGCGCTACGCGCTCGAAGTCTCGGGGCTGCCGGCCAACCGCCTTGAAATCGAGATCACCGAGTCGGCCCTCTTGCGCAACACCGAGTGGGTGCACGACGTTCTGGTCAAGCTCGTCAACGCCGGCGTGCGGATTTCGCTCGACGACTTCGGCACGGGTTATTCGAGCCTCAGCTACCTGCACAACTTTCCGCTTCACAAGGTCAAGATCGACCGCTCCTTCCTCGAGGACATCAACAGCGACCGCGCGCTGACGCTGTTGCGCGGCGTGGCGCGGCTCAGCGCCGAACTCGGCATGTCGGTGGTCGTCGAGGGCATCGAGACCAGCCGGCAGCTCGAACTGATCACGGCCGAGGGCACGGTGACCGAGGCGCAGGGCTTTCTGTTCAGCCCGCCGGTGCCGGCGCTGCAGATCCGCAAGCTGCTCAACGCCTCGCACGGCCGGCACGAAGCGCTGCCGGGTCTGCCGACGCAGACCTCGCGCTCCTTCGCCTGACATCGCCTGTCGCGTTCGCGGCAGCGGCCGGCGCGCTGCTGCGCGCGCGGCACGCGGTTAAGGTTAATAACGCGACTTCTTTGTGATCTCGTTAGCGATCCGTTAACGTTTGTTGGACTGCATGGTGAAGCAGTCGCGCGTATCAGTTGCGTGACCACGGAGAGTCCGATGAGTCCTGCCCAACAAGCGCCGCAGCCGGTCGGCGGACGTGCGCTCGAATTGCTTGACAGGACCGACTATCGGCTGGCCGAAACGCCGCAGGAGAAGGACGAGATCTATCGCCTGCGCTACCGTGCCTATCTGCACGAGCGCACGATCGATCCGAACCCCAAGCGCGCGATTTTCGACCGCTTCGACGAGAAGCCGAATTCCTGGATCTTCGGCGTGTACTTCGATGGCGCGCTGGTCAGTTCGGTGCGCATCAGCGTCTCGTTCCCCGAGCAGCCCGAGACGCCGTCGACCGTCGTGTTCCCGGACCTGCTCAAGCCCGCGCTGGCCGGGCGCAAGGTGATGGTCGATCCCACGCGCTTTGTCGCCGAGCCGGAGCGCAGCATGCGGTTTCCGGAGTTGCCCTATCTGACGCTGCGGCTCGCCTATGTCGCATGCAGCTATTTCGAGGCCGATCTCGGCCTTGCGTCGGTCCGCAGCGAGCATCGCGCCTTCTATCGCCGGGTGTTTCTGCACGAGCCGCTCGGCGAGCCGCGCGCCTATCCCGGCCTGACCAAGCCGATCTGCCTGATGGCGGTCGACTATCCGCGCATGCGCGAGAAGGTCTATTCGCGCTATCCGGTGTTTCGCTCGAGCCTGTTCGAGCGGCGCATGCTGTTCGAGCGTCGCCTCGGGCACCATGCCTCGCTGGTCGGCCCCGGCTTCGACCAGATCGAGCGGGCGACGGTCGCATCCTAGCTCCGTCCTCGCGGAGGGCATCCGCAAGGTGTGTCCGAAAGTCCACGGCGCGCACAAAAGCGGGCCGATGGCGCCGGTGCGGCCGCAAAAGGCGCCTTTGCGCCGTTTCGCGCCGGCGCGGTTTCACCCTGACGCCATATTTCCTCATCATTAACCATCGCGCTCGCTTTCGCTCCTTTGCACGCATTTGAACGGTCTCGGCAACCAGCCATCAAGGTTGACGGAACGTTCGTTTAACCAAGGCGCGCTAGACCGGGCCGAAGACGAGACAACGCGAGCGCGGAGGCTCCGGGAATGGCTATTGAGATGCGGATGATGCGGGGTTTGAAGCTGGCGGTGGTGCTGGCGGCGGCGCTGGCGCTCGGCGCTTGCGCCAACAAGACGGGCGTCGGTGCCGACGGCAACATGGCCGGCGCGGCGGCGCCGGGCAGCCAGCAGGACTTCGTGGTCAATGTCGGCGACCGGGTGTTCTTCGAAAGCGACCAGACCGATCTGACGCCGCAGGCGATGGCGACGCTCGACAAGCAGGTGCAGTGGCTGCAGATGTACGGCCAGTACACCTTCACCATCGAGGGCCATGCCGACGAACGCGGCACCCGCGAATACAACATCGCGCTCGGCGCGCGCCGCGCCCAGACGGTGCGCAACTATCTCGCCTCGCGCGGCATCAACCCGCAGCGCATGCGCACCATTTCCTACGGCAAGGAGCGGCCGGTCGCGGTCTGCAACGACATCTCCTGCTGGTCGCAGAACCGCCGCGCCGTCACGGTGCTCAACGCCTCGTCGTGAGCCGGACAGAGCGGCTGAACGGATCGGGCCGGCGCCTTTGTGGCGCCGGCCTTTTTCACGTCGCGCCGGCGCGGTCGTGATAAAGTGACGACGCGAGTCGACGCCGGACGCCGTGACGCGGCAACGGGCCACATTTTCGGCGCGTTCCCTGCTCATCGGAGGGCGGCGCCGGTTCCGTATCCGGTCTCGGCGAGTCCGGTGTCGTCGATGGGTGTGTGTCGGTTGATGGTTGTCGGTTCATGGCGGTGACAGTGTCGAGGATGATCGGGGCGGCCGCGGCCGTCGTCGTGGTGCTGGCGATGGCAGGGCCTGCGCTGGCGCAAGTCGGCGAGGCCGATCCGTATCTGCGCATCGAGCAGCTCGAGCAGCGGCTGCGCCAGCTGACCGGGCAGAACGAGGAACTCGAGCACCGCAATCGCACGCTGGAGCAGCAGTTGCGCCA